>CAYJWU010000005.1:16484-35011 GCA_964374025.1 uncultured Candidatus Saccharibacteria bacterium | reverse complement strand
ACTGGCTCCCCGGGTAGGATTCGAACCTACGACCTTCTCGTTAACAGCGAGCCGCGCTACCGCTGCGCCACCGGGGAATACTAATATCATACCATCTTTAATCTTGTCGCACAAGGATAGAAGCAAAAGAAGTAGGTGCTCCCGTAATGTTTACGAAACGCATAATTCTTGATATCATAGTAACAAATTGCTATGATCCTCACTTACATTTTATTTTTTGTCGGTTTTGGCTTGCTCATAGGGGGCGCGGGTTTGCTGGTTGACGGCGCTTCTTCCTTGGCGAAACGGCTTGGCGTTTCCGCGCTCGCGATTGGATTGACGATCGTCGCGTTTGGCACCTCTACCCCAGAACTGATTGTTAATATCTTTGCCGGCATCAACGGCAGTAGTGACATTGCTATAGGAAACATCTTGGGAAGCAATATCGCCAATATTCTACTTATTTTAGGAATCTCCGCCGCGATCTATCCCTTGGCGGTCACAAAAGGAACGGTGCGGAAAGAAATTCCACTTGCTTTTTTAGCGGTGATTGTGGTGGCGTTTATGGCAAGCGATGCTTTTATTGATAATATTTCATTTTCCGCGCTCACTCGAATTGACGGCCTTATTTTAATTTCTTTCTTTATTATTTTTCTTTATTACGTCTTTGGCATCAGCAAAGTTGAACCTAGCGATGCGGTTGAAGTAAAACCGCGCATGCACTCACTATTGCGATCGTGTCTCATGATTGCCGGCGGTCTTGTGGGATTGATTTTGGGCGGCAAGTGGATTGTTGACGGCGCGGTGGCTATCGCGACGAGCATTGGAATGAGCGAGGCATTGATTGGCCTTACCGTTGTTGCCGTGGGGACATCGCTGCCGGAACTCGCGACTTCAGCTGTGGCTGCATACAAAAAAAATGTTGATATTGCCGTGGGAAATATAGTCGGCTCAAACATTTTTAACATTTTTTGGATTTTAGGAGTGAGCGCCTTAATACGCCCGTTGCCATTTTCTCAAATGCTCATGAGCGATGTTTTCGTAACCGCTATTGCTACATTCCTTCTATTCGGCGCCTTTTTTATTGGAAAGCGACACGTTCTTGAGCGGTGGCAGGGGATTTGCTTTATCGCACTCTATGTCGGTTATATTGCCTATTTAGTCATTCGCGGGTAAGCGTCAGTTTGTCTTCCCGCCCTCGGTTTGACTATGGACAACTTTGTTATTTTGGTGTATTATATAATGACCAAACCTGATATTTGGGAGGGGTCATTTTTTTATGCAAATACGGAATATCGCAATCATCGCGCATGTGGATCATGGGAAAACAACGCTGACTGATGCCATCATGCGCCAAACGGGCATGTTTCAGGATGGGATGAGTATGGACACGAACGCGCTTGAGCAAGAGCGCGGTATTACGATTTATTCAAAAAATTCAGCGTTTTTCTATAAGGATACAAAAATTAATATTGTTGACACGCCGGGGCACGCGGATTTTGGTTCGGAAGTAGAAAGAGTCCTGCGCTCCATTGATTCGGTGCTCCTTGTTGTGGACGCGCAAGACGGCCCAATGCCGCAAACTCGTTTCGTGCTTAAAAAATCCCTTGAGCTTGGTTTAATGCCGATTGTAGTTATTAACAAAATTGATAAGGCGTCCGCGAATCCAAAACTTTGCGAAGAACAGGTGCTTGAACTTTTTTTTGATCTTGGGGCGAACGAAGAACAGCTCAATTTTCCTGTTGTATACGCGATTGCGCGCGAGGGGATCGCGAAACTCAATCTTGCGGATGAGGGAAAGGATTTAAGCCCGCTTCTGGATTTGATACTTCAAAAAGTGGCGCCGGCTGGTTCTGATGAAGCAGCGCCTTTGCGGGCGCAGCCGTTTAATCTTGGCTATGATAATTTTCTCGGAAGGCTCGCGATCGCGCGAATATACGAAGGGACGGCGCGAGTCGGCGACAGTGTCTGTGTGAAAAAACCGACGGGCGAAAGCCGCCGGGGAAAAATTACAAAACTTTTTACATTCCGCGGTCTTACGCGCGAGGCGGCCGAAGTGGCGTACGCGGGAGATATTGTGATGATCGCGGGCTTAGCGGATATCACAATCGGCGAGACGATATGCGCGTCACCCGATCAAGATCCGCTGCCCTCTATAAAAGTTGATGAGCCGACAATTGCTCTTTATTTCTTGGTGAACGATTCTCCGCTTGCGGGGCGGGCCGGAAAATTCGTCACTTCGCGCGAGCTTCTCGAGCGGCTTGAAAAAGAACTTGAAGTCAATGTCGGCTTGCAGGTTGATTTTTCAAATTCAAATACGGGCGGCTTTAAGGTGTATGGGCGCGGCGAACTCCACATCGCGATTCTTCTTGAAAATATGCGGCGGGAAGGATATGAAGTGCAGGTATCGCAGCCGCAAGTAATCATAAAGGAAATAGCGGGTGCTAAAATGGAGCCGTTTGAGGAAGTTACGGCGGACGTGCCGCCTGAATTTCAGGGCGAGGTCATTGAAAAAATGGGGAAGCGCGGCGCGCGGCTTCTTGATGTAAAATCGCACGCGGGAACAGTCCGTCTTACTTTTCGGGGTCCGACGAGAGGACTTTTGGGGTACCGCGGAGAATTTATGATTGATACGAAAGGCGAGGGGATACTCGCAAGCCGCGTCGTCGGCTTTGAAGCGTACGCGGGCGAGATACAGAAACGGCAAGTGGGCTCTATGACCTCCATGATGAGCGGCAAGGCGCTCGCGTATTCTCTTTGGAATCTTCAAGAACGCGGCACTCTCTACATACCGGCGAATACCGAAGTATACGAAGGCATGGTCATCGGCAACACATCAAAAGGGGTAGAGATGGCGGTAAACCCCATCAAAGGGAAGCATCTTACGAATATGCGGATGTCGGTCGCGGAGCAATCTATTCATCTTGTCCCTCCCCGACTTTTAACAATAGAGGGCGGTCTTGAGATAATGGGGGAGGATGAGTATCTTGAAGTTACTCCAAAAGATATCCGTCTTCGCAAAAAATATCTCACCGAACTTGAAAGGAAAAGGGTCCAAAGGGCTACAAGCTCATAAAGCCATTGACTTTTTTTGAGTAGTGAGTAAGATAATATATATTAGTAGTAAGTTTCTTATTTCCCCCTTCTTACGTAGGTAGTATGTAAGCCATGAGAGAAAATAAGATTGGTCGGCTTACTTCGTGTTAAATTAATAGGAAAATATCGTGGCAAAAAAACTATATGTTGGTGGACTGTCTTACGACACCACCGAAGGCACTCTGAAGGAGACCTTTTCTGGAGCCGGAACCGTTGAGTCGGCAGCCGTCATCATGGACAGGATGTCGGGCCGCTCAAAGGGATTTGGTTTCGTGGAAATGGCAACCGATGAAGAGGCACAGAAAGCCATTGAAATGTTTAATGGCAAGGAGCTTGACGGACGGAACATCACAGTGAACGAAGCGCGCCCCATGGTACCCAGAAACGGAGGAGGAGGATTCCGAGGTGATTCCCGCGACGGAGGAGACAGGCGAGGAGGGTTTGGAGGCGGCGGCCGCCGACGCGACTGGTAAGCAAAGCGCTAAAAGTCCCCTTAATCGGGGATTTTTAGATACGTAAATAACCTTGTGCAACATTTTGGGTCGGGACGCCAATAACTTTTACCATTTTTAGACGATCGTCTTGAAATGGTAAAAGTTATACAATACAAATAAACGCAGCGAAGTAAAGGCACTTGGCACCTGACCCTACCTTGATTTTTTATTTGTCTGGGGGTAATATTGATATTATAGAAATTTAGTTCTTAAAAGGAGGTAGGAAGATGGCGAGCCACACAAACGCCTATATCGGTAGTTGGTTACGTGATGGAGGGTGGAAAAAAGTTTCTCCCGATGAACTTGGAGAAAGCAATTGGACCTATCTTTTTAAGCAAGCGCACCGCGAGGGGATCCAGGCACGAGAGGCAATTATAGAATTTAAGAAGCCACCTCGTTTTGAACCACCAATGATGGTACTGGGCTGTCCATTTTGTCTCTGTGGCCTTGAACTTAGACTATACTGCGATGAATTCAGACAATGTGGACGATGCGATGCATTTATTTGCGTAAGTCTCGATATTTCTAAACAGGTGTATGTGCCATATGCAATAGCAGGGCTCCCGAAAGGATACTTTGCATTTGCTGGATTGCCTTTCTGGGAATCGCAACACTGGTATTTAAAGGAAATCCTCCAGATAGCCGACAGGTGGAAGAGTCCTCTTACATTTGACCGTTTCAAAGAGCTGATTATCGATGCCGAGAATAAACTGGAAAAAGAGTTGAACTCTTTGGAAAAAACGGGACGATGAACTCGTCCGGAGGAGCGTGGAAATGACACAGCGGTTAACGTCGGCAGATTTTTTTACGGGGCTTTGCGCGGCGCTGGCTCTAAGGGGGTACGAAACTATTTCTCTGCGTGACGAACGTTTTGGTAAAGCAACGGCTAACGTGTTTCAGGGCCTGATGAGCCGCGCCGAGCAAGAAGGACTGGATATACGCTTCCGCATACGCCTTCACCCAATCCATGGTGACTCAATCGTTGTTCGAGATGCTATTCTCCACGCTGCCCAGAGGAGCATGATTAGCTTGGATAATCCTCACTGCGAGGACATTCGTCTCAAAGTGACCCATGACGGCGCGGAAGCCATTTTGCAAAGTCTTCCCGGTGGCAAGCAACTGTTTATGGGCCTTGCTGATGAGTTCCTACGCTTCTATGAGAGGGCGTAACAACATTTTAGCCACGGTCTACCCCGTGGTTTTATTTTTGACTCGAATGTTATTATGATATAATGCACAATGTAATAAATGGAAAATAATTTTCAGAAACTAAAATTTTTATTCGTATCACTCGAAAGTTTAAGCGGCGATCTTGCGTGGCATATAAAGCAGGAAGGGCATGAAGTGAAGGCGTACATTAAGGAAGAAGGCGATGCGGATGTGTATAACGGCTTTATTGATAAAGTAAAGGACTGGCAGGAATTCCAGGACTGGGCGGATGTCATTGTATTTGACGATGTGGAATTTGGCATAACGGCCGATAGACTCCGGAATGCCGGAAAGCTTGTTGTGGGTGGCAGCGAATATACGGATAAACTGGAGATGGACAGGGATTTTGGCCAAAATGAACTCAAAAAATACGGGGTGTCCGTATTGCCGCACTCTCATTTTTCAAGTTATGACGACGCGATTCAATTTATAAAAGAAAACCCCGGCCGATATGTATTTAAACCAAGCGGAAATACTCCTTCCACGGGCAAGGGACTGCTTTTTATAGGGCAAGAGGAGGACGGCAAAGATTTAGTAGAAATCCTCGCGAAAAACAAAGATGTATGGCAAAAGAAGGCCCCGGTTTTTATCCTGCAAAAATTTATCAATGGAGTGGAAATCGCGGTAGGGGCGTTTTTTAATGGCCATGACTTCATTTACCCCATAAACGTAAATTTTGAGCATAAAAAATTATTCCCGGGAAATCTCGGCCCCTTTGTGGGGGAGATGGGGACAATGATGTACTGGGCAAAATCGAATGTGCTCTTCCAGGCAACGCTTAGAAAAATGCTGCCAGCGCTCCGTGAATCAAAGTACGTCGGATACATTGATATCAATTGCGTGGTCAATGGCTCCGGGATTTATCCTCTTGAGTTCACTTCGCGCTTTGGGTATCCCACAATTCCCATACAGCAGGAGGGACTTCTTATGCCGATGGGGGAACTGCTATGGCGTATCGCGCGCGGAGAGACTTTTGAGCTTAAAACAAAAAGGGGCTTTCAAATAGGCGTACGCATTCTTATTCCTTCCTACTTTGTTTCAAAAAAGGAAGGGTCGGAAACGATTAATACCTACCGAGATTTGCCCATATTTTTTAGAAACCCAAAAAATCTTGAGGGCGTGCATATAGAAGATGTAAAATTTGAAAATGACGTCTGGCGAGTCGCTGGCGCTTCCGGAGTTTTGATGGTGATTACCGCCTCCGCCCGGACTGTTTTGGAGGCGCGGCGAAAAGTGTACGCGCGAGTTCAAAATATAGCGGTGCAGGATATGTTTTATAGAGTGGATATTGGAACGAGATGGTTTGAGGATAGCGACAAATTGCAGACTTGGGGCTACCTATGAAAGCAAATATTAAAGTGAGGGTTTTAGTTTTCGGAATTTTTGACGGCGTCCATCCAGGGCACATTGATTTTTTCCGCCAGGCAAGAGGCCATGGCGGTTTTCTTGTTGTCGCGGTTGGGCGGGCAAGCGCCTCCAAAAAATTTAAAAATAAATTGCCAAAACACTCTCTGAAGGAGCGAATTGAATTTGTGCGGGATATCGGCTATGTCGACAAAGCGATCGCGGGCGATATGGAACAGGGGAATTACAAAATTATTCTAAGCGAAAAACCGGACATCATTTGCCTTGGCTATGATCAAAAAGAGCTTGCAAAGGATCTAAAGCGATGGATGAAAACCGGAAATGCAAAAATACCTCTCAAATTCTTAAAACCCTACGCGCCCGGCAAATATCATACCTCAATCCTCCGCTAGCCGTTGCAAAACGGCTTTTTTTGTGGTAATTTGACTCTATATGGAACAGAAGACAATTACCGTAGGCAGTCTGCGGGTTCGTTATCTTGAAACAGCCAGAATGGGCAGTATACCGCTCATAATTTTGCACGGGTGGGGCAGTTCTATAAATTCCTGGACGAATGTCGCGTTGAGCTTGGAGGAAGGCGGGGTGAAAGTTTTTATACCCGACCTGCCGGGCTTTGGCGAAACTTCACAGCCGCCTCTTTCGTGGGGGTTATCGGATTATGTGGAATTTATGCGCGTGTTTCTTAAAACTCTTCGCGTTCAAAACTTCTTCCTCGCGGGCCATTCTTTCGGCGGCCAAATCGCGATTGCTTACACGGCGCAGTATCCGCAAAACATAAAAAAGCTGATTTTGATGTCGGTGGCGCGAATTATAAAGCGAAGGAAATTGCGAATAAAAATCTTTATGATTGCGACAAAGATCGGTGATTTCATATTTTCTCTGCCCGTGCTTGCGTTCTTGCGTCCATACGTGGAAAATATATGGTATAAATTTGCCGGCGAACGCGATTACTATCTTGCCACAGCTATAATGAAGGAGACGAGAAAACGAGTCGTAAGTGAAGAAGTCGGCCCTCGGCTGAATCTAGTCAAAATCCCAACATTGATTCTTTGGGGGGGGAAAGATAATGTAACTTTGCTCGCGGATGGCCGTATTATCCAGAGAGAAATCATCGGCTCTAAAATGCGGGTTTTTGAAAACGAAGGGCATGATATTAATCTTAAAAAGTATCGCGAGGTCGCTTTGGAGATTAAAGAGTTTATTCAAGGCAAATAACATAAGATGAAAATAATCCTATTCATAATTTTTATCCTTTGGCTTATCAAGATATCGCGCGATGTTTTGTTTTGGGTTTATCTTTGGCAGCTCAAAGAATACAGACTCGATCGGATGCGCGCGCATTTTGAGCTTAAAAGCGCGCAGCAAATTTTTCTCAACAAACTGCATTTGGGGAAAATCGCGATTCTTATAAGCTCAATATTGCTTTTCCTGGGGGTATGGCAATTTTTTTACCAAATAATAACAGGCGTTTTTTACGCGCTACTCGGGGTCAGAAGCGCCTACACTGCCTATAAAAAGCAAATTAAGGAACCAATCTTTACAAAAAAAGCCATTCTTATTTGCGGAATCTCTATGGCGCCACTCGTTGTCGCGGGTTTTTTGGCGTACTTGAAGGGTTCTGCTATAACCTTTTTATTTACTGCTATTTTTCTCGACGTTTCTATTCCCCTGATTGTCGCGGCGGGCGTTTACGCCCTTAAATTCCCAAGCGATATTTTAAAAAACAAGATACTTTTGAAGGCCAAAGCGAAGCGGAAAACATTAAAAGACGTTTTGGTCATCGGAATCACCGGCAGCTACGGAAAAACGAGCATTAAGGAGTATCTTGCGCACATACTTTCCGGGAAGCTGAAGGTGCTTAAAACTTCCGAAAATCATAATACCGAAATTGGCGTAGCGTCTTGTCTTCTTGATAAGCTAAACCCTGACATTGATGTGTTTATCGTAGAAATGGGAGCGTATAAGGAAGGTGAAATAAAAAAAATATGCGATATCGTACAGCCGCAGATCGGAATTTTATCAGGAATAAACGAACAGCATCTATCGCTCTTCGGATCGCTCGATAAAACGGCTAGAGCAAAATACGAACTTATCAAATCATTGCCCGCAAACGGCCTTGCGATATTTAACGGGGAAAATGATTATACTCGCGCGCTTTACGAGAAAACATCTATGCCAAAACGGATGTACGCGCTAAGAAGTTTCAGTGTCTCCGCGAAGCCGGATATAACCGCGGAGAAAATTGATTTTACAAGAACCGGAATGAGCTTCCAGGTAAAACTAAAGGAAAGCAGGGAATTATTTGAGACCGAGATACTTGGGCGGCATAATGTGCTGAATATTCTTGGGGCTGCGCTTGCGGCTGATGCCCTGGGCATGACCCTGGAAGAGATCAAAAACCGCGTTAAAACCCTCAAGGCTCCTCCGCACACGCTCGAGATAAAGCCCGGCATAAACGGCTCGACGATCATTGACGACAGCTACTCGGCTAACCCCAGAGGAGTCATGGCCGCGCTTGAGGTGCTGGAAAACCTAAAGGGAAGCAAAAAGATACTGATTATGCTTCCTTTGATTGAGCTTGCCGACAGCGCAGCGGATGTCCATATGCGGCTCGCGCTGAAGATAGATAAAGTATGCGATGTTTGCATACTTACCTCCTCGGATTTTTTCCGGGAAATTCGAAAAAACGCGCCAAATACCGATGTTCTTTTAATTCGGGACTCCGCGGCGCTTATAGCAAAACTTAAAAAAGACCTTAAAGAGGGGGACATTGTACTTTTAGAAAATCGCGTGCCGGAAATAGTAAAAACGGCAATCACAATTTCGTAATGCGTATATTCAAACCAATTTCTATTTCGCTGTCGCCAAATGTCCAATGGGATGATGTTTGGTTGGTAATAAAAATAATAATAAAAACTATAGGTTTGCTACTCACCTCACCCCCTTTCCCCCTCTCCTTCGTAAGGAGAGGGGGGATAGGGGGGGGTGTGATAACATCAACAGCGCAACTTGAGCAAAATTTTAAGGATTATCTTGGCGCCAAATACGCGTTTAGCTTCAATAGCGGCCGCTCGGCGCTTTATACGATATTAAGGGCTTTGGATATAAAAGAGGGAGACGAAGTGCTTTTGCAGGCATTCACCTGTAATGCCGTGCCAAATCCTGTCCTTTGGGCAGGGGGAACGCCCATATATGTTGATATCGAGGAATCATTAAATCTGGACCCAAAGGATCTCGATCAAAAAATCACCCTTCGACAGGCTCAGGGCAAGCGTCCACGGGCAGTAATTATCCAAAATACCTTTGGAGTTCCTGCTCAAATAGACAAAATTCTCGAGATTGCAAAGCGGCACAATCTCATTGTGATTGAGGATTGCGCGCACGCGCTTGGGGCAAGATATAACGGGAGGATAGTCGGAACTTTTGGCGATATTGCTTTTTTTAGTTTTGGAAGAGATAAAGTAATCTCCTCGGTTTGGGGAGGGCTTGTCACAACAAATAACGAAGTGCTCGCGCGAAAAATAGGGGAGACATACGGGGACTTGCCAACGCCGTCTCGCTGTTGGACAGCAAAGCAGCTTTTGCACCCGCTGCTTTTTTCAATTATAATTCCCACTTATTATATTTTCGGAAAATATTTGCTTGCGTTTTTAAGAATAGTGCGAGGGGTCGGACTTGCCGTAAGCGCTGCAGAGAGGGCAGGGGAGAGGCCGGGTATGTTTCCGGCCCGCATGAACGACGCGCTTGCCGAGCTTGCTTTGCATCAGTTCGGCAAGCTTGAAAAGTATAATTCGCATCGGCGGGAGCTCACAAAAATATATGGGGATACAATGCCCGGCGCGATCTACCTCCGTTTTAACATTCGCCACCCCCGCGCGAAAGAAATTATCCAGGAGGCGAAAAGGCGTCATATTTTACTAGGAGACTGGTATAAAAATGTGATTGATCCAGTCGGCACCGATTTTGACGCGATGAAATACACTGTCGGTTCGTGTCCGAACGCCGAGCTCGCAGCCCGTGAAAGCGTAAACTTGCCAACGCATATTAATATTTCAGAGAAAGATGCGAAACGAATTATTCAATATATACGAAATTACCGATAAACAGCTTTGGGACAGTTTTGTAACCTCCCAACCAAATCATACCTTTCTTCACTCTTGGGCGTGGGGGGAATTTAACGAGGCAATGGGGGATAAGGTTTGGCGGTTGGGGATATTCTCCCCTCCTTACGAAGGAGGGGAGGGGGGTGGTAGTTTAGTCGCGGTGGCCTTAGTAGTAAAAGTCCACGCGAAACGGGGGAATTTTTTGTTTGTGCCGCACGGGCCTATTCTCGCCCCCGGCGAGAAAATTTCCACTTTTCAATCCGCCAGCTGGCGGACAATTTTCAAACTATTAGTCGAGCAAATAAAAGAAATTGCCAAACAGGAAAAAGTCAGTTTTATACGAATAAGTCCTTTGCTGGAGGATACCGCAGAAAATAAACATATTTTCAGGGCGCTTGGCTTTCGGCCCGCGCCTATACATATGCATGCCGAGACCACCTGGACCCTTGATCTTTCGCCAACGGAGGAAATGCTTCTGATGGGTATGCGCAAAACCACGCGAAATCTAATCCGCCGCGCGATAAAAGATGGGGCGGAAACAAAGGCGGGGGCAAGTGATGGAGATGTTGAAGTTTTTTATGATTTGTACAAAGAAACCGTAAATCGGCATAATTTTACCCCCTTTTCCTTGACATTTATTCAAAATCAGGTTAAGATATTTGCGGATACCGCTGGCGTCCAAGTATTCACCGCATGGCACAACGGAAAAGCGATCGCTTCGGCCTTAATTGTTTTTTATGGCAACAGCGCATTCTACCATCACGGCGCAAGCATACCAAGCAATATTCCGGCTGCCTATTTATTGCAATGGGAAGCGATTCGCGAAGCAAAGCGCAGAGGACATAAATTTTATAACTTTTGGGGTATTATAAAAGAAGATACCCCCAAAAATCACCCGTGGCAGGGCATAACTTTATTTAAGAAAGGTTTTGGAGGATTCCAAACTGACTACCTCCACGCGCAAGATATGCCGCTTTCATGGAGATATTGGCCAAATTATATGCTTGAGACAATGCGCAGGATGCGCAGACGTTTATGATATCCTATTGGATAGCGAAAATCGCATACAACGCTACATGGATACCATGGTACTTGGTATTCAAATTTTTTCTTCGCTATCAAATTATTTACCAAAATCGCAACATTAGGAATTTAAAAGGCCCGCTTATTATAGCGGCAAATCATTCTAGCTGGCTTGACCCTTTTCTTCTTTCTGGAATATTTCCAATTTTTTCTTCGATATTTCCAATACGATTTGCGACATATCATACTTTTTTTAGGTACATTTATACCGCGCTATTTGTGCGCGTATATGGCTGCTTCCAGGTCCGTCGAGGAGTAGGCATCGCAAAGATACTTGCTCCCGCGGTAAAATTTCTTGCTGGGGGGCAGGTTGTCGGCATTTTCCCCGAAGCTAAAAAGCGAAATTTGGGAAGACCTCGCAAAGGCAGAAGAGGCGCGGCATATCTCGCCATAAAAACCGGAGCGCCTATTCTTCCCTGCAGGATCGAAGGAATTAGGGGGCTTAGCGCAAAGGACTTTTTTATGCGCAAGAGGCAAGTTACTGTATACGCTGGACAACCCCTGTATCTCCCAAATGAATTCGCCGACGCCGACAATATAACTCATTTGAATCATGCAACGGAAATGATCATGGACAGAATAGACGAATTACACCAATAAGTAAGAGAGTATGATAAGATATATGCATGGATGCAAGCAGGAGAACAATTTTTATAACAGGGGCTTCTGGTTTTATAGGGCCGCTATTGTTACACGATTTACTCCAAAAGGGTTACGGCATTATTGTGCTTCTGCACAATTCTGAAAAATATGCTGGCCCGCAAATAGATGAAATTTTTGAGCGCGCAGAAATATCCAAGGCATATCTTAATCGCGTTGAGGCGGTCTTTGGCGATATAACCAAAGAGGATTTAGGGCTTCAGAAAGATTATTCCCAAAAACTCAGCGGGCGAATCTCCGAGGTGTGGCATCTTGCCGCATCGCTTAGTTTTAGGCGAAGAGACAGGGATAAAAATATCGCAGTTAATCTAAGGGGCACTCAGAATGTTTTCAGCTTCGCAAAAAACATAACTGCTCAGTATTTTTTTTATGTTAGCACGGTGTATGTTCGGGGTTCCTATACCGGAATTGTTTACGAAAAACCAATGGACCGCCCTCGAAAATTCGTAAATTCTTATGAGGAAACAAAGTGGGAGGCCGAGGATTATATCATAAATAACCCAGACAATCGCGAACTTGCCATGACGCGGGCAATACTCCGCCTAAGTATTGTCATAGGAAACGAGAAATATGTGCCGCAAAATAATTTTGGCTATTACAATTTTCTCGCGAGTTTGTACGAACTAAAAAAGTGGCTTCTCGGCCTTCCCAAGGCCGCGAAGCTCATCTTAAAATATTTAGGTATAAAAATTGAGGGCAGTAAAATATATACAAAAATACCGTTTCCCTGTATACACAATAAGCATCTCAACCTGGTTCCAATTGATAAAGTTGTTTACCTCATGTCACAAATAGCCGAATACCATAGGGTAAACGCGCGCTCGGGACTATTTATATACAATATTGCAGACCGCCATCCTGTTTCTCTTAGCGTACTTTTTCATGAAACTTTTCGGGGACTCGATCTGTATATCCCAATCATACATACCCATTCATTTGTTCTAAAGACCCTATTTCGTGTAGTAATATTTGGTTCGCATATCTTGCCCCCGCTTAAACGCTTCGCTCGCAGCATATTTTATTATCAGCAATATATATTCAACGAATCGCAATATGATACGAAAAATACACAGCGCATTGCGGGAGAAAAATTGTTCGCCTCGACAATGGTAACGCCAGATTTAATCGCCGGAGTAATACGGGGATTCCATAAAAAGGCGCGCACGGATAAATAATGGACCTAGTATTCACTATTTTAGTAATTACGATTCTTGCTAACCTCGCCCTGGGTTGGAGTACTTTTCGTGGCCAAAGCCAGTCGATATCGGCTAAACTTTTTTTGATGATTATTGCAGGCATAGTATTCTGGGCGGTTGCAAAAATTATTTTTTACTATGCTAGTGAGACGGCAGTAAATATTATATCTATACCCCTGCTCTACATCTCGGGCGTGTCTATTGTGGCAAGTTTTTTAGTATTTGCAAATACGTTTCCGAATGAAAAAGCACGTTTCAGAAAAAAATTTTATGTCGCAACGCTGCTGCTCCCGGTAGTTTTTTCAATCGCCATATTATTCAGCGATTTAATTGTTGGGAATGCCATTATCCTCGATGGCGTAAGGGGCGTAGCATTTGGGAAAATATATCCCCTGTATGTCTTATTTGTCGCGGCGTATTTTATCCTTGGACATTTAATACTTATAAAAAGATTTACGCAGTCCTCGGGTATTTTACGGGCGCAATTTATATATGTACTTCTAGGCAGCGCTATCGCATCTATCGGTGGAGTAACCACGAATGTTTTGCTGCCGTGGTTTGGAAATTTTCATTTTTATTGGCTTGGTCCCCCGCTAACTATAATAATGGTAGCACTTTTCTCTTACGCAATCGTGAAGCACCACCTATTGAATGTAAGGGTTATAACAACCGAGCTGTTTACTGCGTTGATTCTCATAATTATGCTCTTCAATGCCTTGCTTTCTAAGTCGCTAGCGGATTTTTCCGTGAATTTTGTTATGTTCATAGTCGTATTGATTTTTGGTTCGTTTCTTATTCGCGGCACAATTCGGGAGATTCACGAGCTTGAACGTTTATCAAAAGCAAAATCCGATTTTGTGTCAATCGTCTCGCACCAGCTTCGTACGCCTCTTACCGCGATAAAAGGATTTGTTTCCATGATAAAAGAGGGGAGCGGATCGGATAAAGACAGAAAAGATTGGCTGGAAAAAACTTATACGACCAACGAGAGGATGATACGGCTTGTGAATGACATTTTAAATATTTCAAGAATAGAGCGAGGAAAATTGCAGTACAATTTTCAGCAAATAAGCATCATTAAGCTGATCGAGGGTGCAATATCGGAAATTCGCTTGCAGGCAGAGGGGAAGGGGATTGCGCTAAATTGGGAGAAACCGGCCGTTGAGATACCTGCAATACGCGCGGATGAAGAGAAGTTGCGTCAGGTTATTTTAAACCTGATAGATAACGCCATTCGCTACACAGACAAAGGGCATGTAAATGTGCGCCTTACTTATGTTAAGGATTTAAACAGGATAAAAATTACGGTACAGGATACGGGAATCGGCATGACAAAATCGGACCTCGAAAATTTGTTTGGCCAATTCTCGCGAGGCGAGGGGGGACAGCGGACTAATGTAGAGGGCCTGGGCCTTGGTCTTTATGTCGCCCAAAGTATAATTAAAGCCCATCAGGGCAAAATATGGGCCGAGAGCGACGGCCTGCACAAAGGAAGCAGGTTTTACGTAGAGCTGCCAGTACCGTGAAATTTTCTGTGGATTTCGCGAAGTTTCTTGCTCGTTACATGCGCGTAGATTTGCGTAGCAGAAATACTTTTGTGCCCCAAAAATTCCTGCAGGATGCGGATATCAACCCCCTTGCTTAAAAGGTCTGTTGCGAAGGAATGGCGCATCACGTGAGGAGTGGTTGTAATTGGCAGGCCGGCGAGCAGGGCATAGCGTTTTATCATTTTTTCAATCGCGCGGGACGATAGGCGCGATGACGCATCTTTCCTGCGCCTATAATTTATAAACAGCGCTTTGCTGTCATCAGAGCGCGTCTTTAAATATTTGCCAAGCCACGACAACGCGCGTGGGGAAAAATATACCGTGCGAGCCCGGCCGCCTTTTCCGACAATTCCAAGCTCTAATTCCTGCCCTTTGCCGGGCAATTTAATTTGTTCGCGATTAAGCGCTGTAAGTTCGGCGATTCGCATGCCCGTGGAGAAAAAAACTTCCAATATGGCCCTATCCCGCAACCCCTGAAAGGTGGAGGTTTTTGGAACCGCAAATAATTCTTCAAGCTGCTCAAGGGTAAGAAATCGTACTTGCTTATCGCTTTTATCCCTCGCAAGTTTAATTTTTTCCGCGGGAAGCGAGAGTATATCGCGCTCGGCAAAGTAATTCAAAAGAGATCGAAGCGCTATGAGGTAATAATTTTGTGTTGATTTTTTGAGCGCGGCAGGGGAGTGCTGGCGATGGTGCCGAGAAAGAAAGACGCGATATTTCCAAATATGCTCTGATGTCAGCGCGTCCGGCGTAATACCAGACATATTATTTGATGACAGCCAATCTATAAAACGTTTTAAGAATCGGGAGTAGTTTTCCTGGGATTTCGAAGATAATCCCTTTTCAACATCCAGCCAATCCAAAAAGTCAGAAGTATGCTGGGGAATGGGTTTTGTACTTTTTTCCATCAAAATCAAGTCAAAAATTAAGCGGAAATTTAGAAAGTAATTTTTCGCTTAATTTTTGAATACTTAATAGTATTAAGAACCCCGGAGTACTTAATACTATTAAGTATAATTATGCGAACTTTATATTCCAATAATACACCTAATACATCCCCACCGAGCGGGTTAGAGGCCCTCTATTGTCTCCTTTGCTCCCTCCTTTATCGCATCCTTCGCTCCCTCTTTCAATTTCTCCTTGGCGGATTTTTCCAGCGCGTCCAATTCCTTCGGCTTTTCGCCCGTCCTTGCAAAGGATGTAATAATATTCTTAGCCGTTATAGCGGCATCCCGCAGGCCGTATTTTATTTTTATTAAACCCTTGTAGTCCCCTATCATAGACTCGGGAACAAGAAATAGGGCAGCGATAGCGATGATAACAATTATCAGTAAAATTTTTTTCATAGTTGCATATTACGTTAATGCTAATTTATGGTAAGTAATCAAATGGATTAAGCGTCGCGCCTATAGGAAGCGTGCCTGCAATCTCGCTTGGCTTTGTGGAAAAGGTATTTGGGGCATACACGGTAAAGTGCAAATGCGACCCGGTTGAATACCCGGTGGACCCCATATACCCGATAGCTTGTCCCCTATTTACGCCTTGCCCCACGCTTACGGATTGAAGTGAAAGATGCGCGTAAAGTGACACAAGTCCATTATCGTGTTCGATCGCAACCCACTTGCCGTACGCGTATGGGGCGCTTTGCACTGCAATTACTTTACCGTCGCGAGCCGCTACTACTATTGTACCATAACTTGCGGCAATATCTATACCGTTATGGAAGCAAGTTGGATATGCCGCTGAGGTTTTAGCAAATTTCGTGCACCCGTAATTTTGCGAGAGCTGTCCCTCGGCAGGCCAGGCGAGGACTCCCGGCCTTGGCGCGGGGATGCTTGCCGCGTCAATGGCTTTACGCAATTTATCTTCCAGTTCAAATATCTCGCGCTGTATCGCGTCTTGCTTCCCCCGAGTAGTTTTTAGAAGTTCCTTATAGCGCCACTCTTGATTGCGTGTTTCTTTCAAAAGCCGTTCCTTTCTTTCCTTCTGATCGTCCAGTATGCTATTTTGATTTTCGAGATCCTGCTTAAGCTTTCTAAGTTCCTCTCGCCTGGCATCAAGCTCAATTTTTTCCTGCAGAAGGTTCTCTTTGAAGAGCTTTATTTCCTCGAGACGGGATTTCAGATCGCGCTGGAGCATCTCTCGGTATTCAACCTGATTAAAAAAATCCGAAAAACTTTCATATTGGAACAAAAGCTCAACAACTTCCTTCCCGTCGCTTTCATATATTTCCCTAAGCACTGCCCCGATATAGCGGCGCGTGCGCGCTATTTCGGATTCTTTTACCTGTATCGTAAGCTCTGTTTGGCGAATCCTAAGCGAGACAGAGGATATTTCTCCCTGCTTTATCGCAATGTCGTTTCCTATGCCTTTGATCTGGCGGTTAAAATCAATAACTAAATCTTCCAGACTCTCTGCCGCCTCATGCGCGTCTGTTGCCGCCTCCTTATACTCCCCTTCTTGTTGCTTAAGCCCTTGTATTTCCCTCGCCCTCTCGTCTATCTGATTTTTAAGATCATCAACTTCCTCCTCCGTCGCTAAGGCTAAGGAGGACAAGCCCGCAAATACCGGCAGAGCTATTGACAAAAATATCAATATTTGTAATAATGGTGACATCTTCATTGGAGGTAGCAAAGATGGAGCAGATAGAACTGCGGGCAAAAGAGCTCCGAGATAGGTATAATCGCAAACATGTATTCAAGTACCTTTTATCGCGCACGCTTTTCGTAGCGAGCACAATCGTATTTGGGGGCTTGGGTTACTTAATCGTATACCTTCTCTTTACATCTTAGTGGTACTAAAAAATGTTTCTTGCCTCTCGCACGCGCGCGAGGCATTTTTTTTTGCCGAGGATTTCGGCGACTTCAAACGGGCCGGGGGATGCCTTGCGGCCGGTGAGAGCTACGCGAAGCGGCCAGAGAGTCCGCCCTCTGTCTACTTTTCCATCCGCTCTCCCCCACTCTTCAGCTTTTGGCATAATCACTTTTTCTAAATTTTCTCTTGTATAATCTTCCCCCGGTATGTCGCTTAGCAATTTTTCTAATCCCTCCAATTTTTTTTGGGTTTCATCGTCAGTCATATTTTTCCAGCGCAATAATTCTTTCTCATATTCAAGCTTATCCTCAAAAAAGAACCCGGTACTCTCCCCTATCTCGGCTATTCTCTTCAACCGCGGCTGTTCGAGAGAAACAATTTTTGTAAGATCCAAGTCACTATCTTGGGGCAGATACGGTTCGCATAATTTTACTAGTTCTTGAAGGGGCACGTTGCGAATATATTCTCCGTTCATCCAGTCAAGTTTTTCAACATTAAATACCGCCCCTGATTTTTGTACCGCCGCAAGCGAAAATTTTTGGACAATGTCATCCCTACTCATTATTTCCTTACTGCCACCGGGGTTCCACCCGAGAAGCGCGAGAAAATTGAACATTGCGTCGGGCAAATATCCCTGATCCCTGTATTCAAGGAGGGACGTTGCGCCATGGCGCTTGCTCAATTTTGATTTATCTGTACCCAGAATCATGGGCAGGTGGGCATATTGAGGCGGCTCTAAAACTAGCGCCTTGTATATCAGAAGTTGTTTTGGGGTATTTGATATGTGATCCTCTCCCCGTATTACATGGCTAATCTTCATCTCATAATCATCAATCGCCGCGGCAAGATTGTACAAGGGCGTATTTTCATCTTTGGCAATCGAAAAATCTCCCAGTAAATCTACATTAAACTCTATCGCACCCCGAATTAGATCAATAAATTTTATCCGCCCACCAGGGTTAGAAAATCTGATGACTCCAC
>CAYJWU010000005.1:9742-16384 GCA_964374025.1 uncultured Candidatus Saccharibacteria bacterium | reverse complement strand
TTTTCTTTCTCGAGCTCCCCGGGTGTATGGCGACAGTAAAAAGCATTTCCGGAAGCCAGCAATTTTTTTATATATATGTTATAAATTTTGGTGCGTTCACTCTGCCGAACCGGCCCCTCCGCGTAATCCAAACCAAGCCACTCAAGACCCTTAATTATATTTTCCTCGTATTCTTTTTTTGATCTTTCTTTGTCTGTATCTTCAATGCGCAAAATAAAAACGCCGTTATTTTTTTTCGCGAATAGCCAATTGAAAAGCGCGGTACGGGCAGTACCTACATGCATTGGTCCAGTTGGCGATGGGGCTATACGGACTCGTACTGACATATCTTTACTATACCAAAGAAACTCGCGTTATACGAGAAGTAGTCTATTCCAATACAAAATAAACCCCCAAATAAAATTTACATAAGCTACGATCGTACACTATGTAAATCTGATGTTTGAATAATAAAGCCCCTCACAGACGCATGTTCCGTGAGGGGCAGGGCTCTGGTGCTAGCGATCGTAATTCCTGAAATCACACAGTTGGCGAATTGCCATTACGGCACGATAGGTTAGGAAGACGCCGCCCATGCATGCTACCGTGGTCAGCGCTATCGTGCTGAAAGGAACCTGGTCCGGCCCCAATTTCAACACGAGGATAGCTAACGGCGCGATGAAGGTGCAGACTACGGATAGCTGTAACCGGATTGCCAACCATCCAGCTCGCTTCATCCTGCTTTGTGCCTCCTCGCGCACTTCCTCTGAAAGAGTGGGGTCGTTTGCGATCCTATCAAGCGGACCAAACACAGCATCCTCAACAACGTAACCCGCTTTACTCATTTCTAACCTCCTCTTATTTTAACCGGCCTCAATTATCAGCATAGCACATCCTCAAATATCTGTCAATAGTTACGCAAATTTGAGCAGCTCTTCTGCTATTCTCTTTGCCGCCTCGGGTTTGGCGAAACGGCGGGCTGCTTCGGACATTGATTTTGATCTTTCAATGTTTTCCATGATAGAATCAACTTCACTGATAATCATATGCGGCGTCAAATTTTTGCCTTCAAGTACAATTGCCGCGCCGGTTTCCGCGTACGCATGCGCGTTTTTTTCCTGATGCCCTCCTGCCGCGGGAGCATACGGTATTAAAATGCTCGGTTTTCCCGCCGCCGCGATCTCAAAAATCGCCCCTGATCCGGCACGGGATATAATGACGCGCGCGAGCGCGTACGCGCTCGCCATCTCCTCCTCGCGAAGCATAGGATATATGTGGTACAGGGCTCTTTCTTGACTGTCCCTTACCTGGATTGCCGCACCCTTTTGGACTTGCGTTAAATTTTCTGCGCCGCATTGATGGACAATCTCATATTTTTTTATAAGATCGGGAACAGCAAGAAGAGTTAGCTCATTAATTTGCCGGGCGCCCTGGCTCCCCCCCATCACAAGCACAATGGGTCTTTCCGAACGGATCCCCAGCACCTTGCCCGAATTTTCCGGAACCCTCGTAAATAATTCGCTTCTCACGGGATTTCCAACAAGGGTCGTTTTGTCCGGAGGAAAAAGCGCGAGTGTTGCGGCGAATGACACCATAATTTTTTTCGCGAGCTTCGCAAGAATTCGATTTGCAACGCCTGCTACACTGTCCGATTCGTGAATAATAACAGGGATTCGAAACAGCCACCCGACAATCACCGGCAGTACACTGCCATATCCTCCTTTTGAAAATATAGCATCGGGCATAAACCAAAATATATGCCAGTACGATTGAAGAAATCCTATTGGTATTTTTAGTAAATCTAAAAGTATTAGCGGCGAAAGGTAGCGGCGCATTTTGCCGGCAAAAATGTACTTAGCCCTGATTCCTTCCAAGTTCAGCGTTTCTTTGGAAAAACCATCGGGACCAAGATACATAATTTCTACAGCCGGATTTATTTTAAGTTTTCGCGCGCAAGCTACAAGGGGAAAAAGATGTCCTCCGCTTCCACCGCCAGTAAGTAAAATTCTCATGAATATTTTGAAATATTTAATAATATCCCAAGGCCCGTCAATGTCACTACCATCGATGAGCCGCCGTAGCTTACAAGCGGCAAGGGAATACCGGTAAGAGGAATAAGGCCAATCATAGCGGATATGTTGATAAATGCCTGCGAAGTTATCCAAAAAGTAATGCCGAGGGCTAAAAGCCGCCCGAATCTGTCCGGCGCGCGCCTTGCAACCCTGAACCCCCTGAAACACAAAATGATGAAAAGGGCTATTAGCAGAACCCCCCCCACAAAACCCGCTTCCTCTGACCATGCGGCAAATATGGAATCTTTCATGGGTTCGGGAAGAGAGCTGTATTTTTGCAGACCCTTTCCAATCCCAAGACCAAGCATCCCGCCCGAACCTATCGCCAGCATCGCCTGATTTATTTGATAGCTTATTCCAAGGGGATCCGCGGAGCTATTCAAAAACGTGCTAAGTCGATCCAATCTATACGCGGCTGTTTTTATCAAAATGCCAAGCGTCGCGAACCCCAAAATTAAGATAACGCTCACCTGCGCGAAGCTCGCTCCGCCGACGAAATATATAAACGCGGATGTGAGGGCTATGACGCCAAGCGTACCGATATCCGGCTCAAGTATTATAAGTATCCCGAGTATCGCTACAAATATTATAAACGGTATAAAACTTTCGTTCCATCGCTTTATTACAGATTTTCTTGCGTCGAGCCATGCCGCAAGATATACAACAAAGGCGAGTTTCGCGAGCTCCGATGGCTGAAAGGAAAAATCCCCAAACGAAATCCATCGTTTCGCGCCGCCAACTTCCAAAGACAAGCCCGGCATAAAAACCAAAATTAAAAAAAAAGTAGATATTAAAAGCAGGGGCAGAGCGAGCGAACGCCATTTTTTGTAGTGTACGCGGTACGCGATAAACGCCGCCAAAAGCCCGATTCCCACGCCGAAAATAAGCTGGTGCGTAAAGTACGAATAGATATTCCCAAAATCCTTCTGGCTTTGCGCGACAGATGCTGAGAGTAACGCCGCGAGTCCAACAAATAATATAATGCCGACTGTTCCAAGTAGTATGTAGTCCGGTTTATACTTTGCCATTTCATTTTCTTAATACTCTGCCATGTCTTCTCTTTTGAAATTTTCCGCGGCGAATTGCCAATCCCCCATTTACCATTACATAGTCGAGGCCCTGGGAATATTGGAATGGATCGTCAAATGTAGCAAGATCGCTGATAGTTTGCGGATTGAATATGACAATATCCGCGAAATATCCCTTTTCAATTTTTCCGCGTTTTTTGAGGCCAATTTTGTGGGCGGGCATTAAGGTTATCTTGTGTATCGCGTCTTCCCAGCTCATCATATTCCTCTCCCGGATGTAACGACCCAAGAACCGCGGGAATGTCCCAAAACTGCGCGGGTGGACGAGTGTAGTGCCCCTCCGATCACGCATACTATATCCAACTCCATCAGAGGCAATAAATCCCGCGCTGCTTCGTATTCCGATCTCCACATTTTTTTCGCTTATGGGCAAAAAGCCGGTTACCCGATCCTCGGAAGCAATAATTACATTAAACAGGGCGTCAATCGCGGAAGTTTCCTGATTTTTAGCGATTTCGCCGAGAGTTTTGCCGATAAATGCCGTTTCTATATTCCCAATCCCGACGACTGTCTCTCGGATCTCATCGGCCTCGGCCGTAAGCTCCTCCCTGATTCGCGCGCGAATCTTTTCGTCACGGAGCCGTTCAAGAACTTTTTTCTTGCCGCCCTGTGCCGCCCATTCAGGCAATAAGAGATACAGAACAGAAGCAGTGCGGGTATAGGGATATATATCGAAATCAATCAAAACCCCTAAATCCCTCGCGGCTGTTATACTGTCCATGGCATTTTCAAATTCTGCCCAGGCTCCTTTTCCAAGCGCCTTGAAGTGGAAGATATGCGCGGACACATTATATTTTTGGGCAATTTCTATTATCTCCCGTACAGACGAAACAAGCTCCGCCCCTTCGTTCCTAAGATGTACGGCGTAAATCCCGCCTTTATCGTAAAGCACCCCTGCCAACCTTTGAAGCTCCTCGGTCGGGACAATTTTTTCGTGAGAATAAGCAAGTCCTGCTGATAACCCGAAGGATCCTTCCTCCATGGAACGAGCAAGCAGATATTCCATTTTTTTCATCTGAACCTCTGCGAGCTTGCCGAAATAATCCCCTGTCAAACCGCGGCGCAGGGTAGCGTGTCCAGTTAACGTTGCAAAGTTTGCAGCGATATTATGCCGGGCAACCTCCAGCAAAAACTCATCCGTGCTCGCCCAGTTTATATTTGCGTAAGATATATCGCTCCATTTTTGTATGGAGCGGATTGCCTCCAGGCCCGCGAGCGGCGCGAGAGATGCCCCGCAGCTTCCGCCGATAATCGTGGTGACACCCTGTTTTAGAAAGCTGTTGAGTCCGAATTTTCTAAAAATGGAAAAGTGGATGTCGGAACGGTTTATTATATCTACAAAACCGGGGGCAACAATGCGCTGTTCCGCCTCTATAACTTTTTCTCCCTTACGAGGTTTGAGTTTTCCGATATCCGTGATAATATCTTTTTCAACGCGAACATCCCCGAGGAACCTCTCGCGCCTTGTGCCGTCTATGATTGTGCCGTTTTTTATAAGCATATTTTTACTTGAAACTAAGCCATATCCCTAAAACCGCGCAAAGCGCGGCGAAAGCCCACGCGTACATAACAATGCTCGATTCCTGCATTCCGATAATTTCAAAATGATGATGGAGCGGCGCCATTTTGAGAAAACGTTTTCCCAACAAGACCTTTGAAAAGGTTTGAAGAATCACGGATGAAATTTCGACAATAAATATCATCCCGATAATCGGCAAAAGTATGGGCCTGTCGAGCGCGAAAGCAACGGCAACAAGCAATACGCCCATGCCAAGCGAGGCAACATCCCCCATCTGATACTTGGCGGGCTTGATATTGAAAAGCAAATATCCGCCGAGCGCCCCTATCACGGTCGCGATTAAAAGTGCTATATCAAAACTATTTTGCTGAAGAGCTATCATGAAAAACGCGCTGTATGAAATAATAAGGGTACCCGCGGAAAGACCGTCTATGCCATCCGTGATATTCACGGCATTCGCCATGAATACCGCCAAAAATATTATTACCGGTATTATGAGGAGTCCAAGATCAACATGCCCAAGCCATGGTATCCACAGTTCTGTCCATGCAAGCTTGAATGACAGCCACCAGGCAATAATCGCGCCTATCGCAAGCTGTATTATTATTTTCTCGTGCGCCTGTACCCCTTTGCCCGGATGCGAACCTAGCAGATAAAAAAGACGTTTGTATGCCTGCCACGGAAAGGAAACAAAATACCATATTCGATATCGCAGTTTCTTGTGAATCGCGATAAGCCGTCCTATTCTTCCGAGTGTCCGGGGATGCCTTTCCTTTGTGTAGAATATATTAAGCAGGTCATCCGCGCCACCGAGTATCGCGGCGAGCCACAGCACTCCCAAGGGCACGAAAGTGGTCTCTCTGTGCCAGTTAAATAATATTGTAAAGAATGAAATTACCCCTACTATTATTATACCACCAAATATGGGGGTACCGGCTTTATTTTTGCGGGAATGTATTAAATCAGAAAAATCCCGGCCAGTGAGGCGCACGACACCGAATTTTTTGAGCAAGAATATTAATGGCGGAGATAAAATAACGGTCAACAAGAACGCGCCGGCGAGATATTCGAAACTTTTATTAATGAGCTCCGCGAGCATGATTCTTTGTTAATTTATCAAAAATAAAAAGTCTATAAATTTTGGGTTCGCCTTTCTCGTTTATAGTGTTGCCAGTTTCTGGCTCCTCGCGCCACCTTTGCTCGCGTAAACCGGAAACGGCAGGAGAGGTAATTTCTATCACTCCCTTTTTGACTCCTTCGCGGTTCTCCTCAAGCACCGATTGGGCGTAGTGTATTTTCTTTACGACCATCTCCAGATCACGCTCAACCGCGGTAACAAGAATAGCATGGTCAATTGTGGTATTAAAGCGCATAACATCGCCCGGGCGTATGTCTCGCGCATCCTTTATTTCCCGCGCGTTGCGGGGGCAAACCAGGGTTTCAACGTCAATATGCGTATACGGCCGCAGTTTGCCGTACATCCAGCCAAGGCCGCGTTTATTGAACCCAATTAGCGCGTAGATCGGCTTTTTATAAAGCTCTCGCGCCCATGCGTCCAAAACCCGCGCAATAAATCCCGAGCACTCTATGCCAAGTTTTCGCTTTTTCATTATATCGCGAATTTTTGATTCCTGCATCTTTGAAAAATCCGCGTCTTCTAGTTTTTCTATAACTCTAAGTTCCTCCTCAATTTCCCGCGGCGAACCTTTCCCGGAATAGGCAGTAAGCCCCCATCTCTCCCTGCCAGATCGCGGGTTTCGAAAATACGGACAGCGAACAAACCTATTCTCCGCCGCCTTGAGTTGCCAATAAGCGTCTATAACATCAAGGGCAGATTGAGGCAAAGAATATTTAATCATTTAACAAACTGCTTTCTAAATATTTCTTCGTTTGGTTTAACGTATTTCATTCGCGAAATAAGCCCCTTGCCTTTATATTTTCGTTCTATATCGCTGAGAGTCAGAATCTTGGAAGTTTTATTTCT
>CAYJWU010000005.1:0-9642 GCA_964374025.1 uncultured Candidatus Saccharibacteria bacterium | reverse complement strand
TATTATAACATCTATACCAAATAATCCCCTATAGCCCTTTTTGTAGAGAGCCATGCCGACATTTTGCGAGATATCCCGCACTTTTTTAATCTGCGTATTTTTTAGTTTTCGCGGCGCAACAAAATCATTGCCGCAAGTTGTATTTGGATTATTTGTCGCGCCCTTAAGGCCGGTAATTTGTTCGCTTAGAGAGCCCGTAATCACCTCGCCGTTCCTTAACACAAGGCAATTTAGCGTATACGTCTTCCCCTTGATATATTCTGAAATTTTTGCCTCGCGCTTTGGGAATTTTTTTGCCAAATTCTCCAAATCGCCCTTTGACTTGAGGAAAAATGTTGTGTTGCCGCTGTGGCCGCGGTTGAATTGAAGGACAATCGCTTTGCCACCAGTCAAGGAAGCAAACCGTTTTTGCGACTTCAAAATCGCGATAACCGATTTCGGATACGGCACAACATTTTTAAGCAACCTATACTGCGAAATCTTGTTTTCAAACTGCCCCGCGATTTTTGCCTTTGGCGCGATCAAATTCCAGCCATGCCTTTTACAAAAATTTTCGATAAGTTCAGAGTTTTTTAAAACCATGATATATGAATTTCGAGGGATTATTCCAGACCGTCTCGCTTCGCGAGATCTGGCGCAGCCAGACAAAATCCCGTATGTTCCCCGCTGCACGATTTTTTCAACTTCCCTTTCCGCCAGTTCTTCTTCCAATACAATAAATTTTACCTTTTGTTCACGATCGTGAGTATATGGTTGTCGTTTTAACTTTTCAGTAAGCCGGCTTTTGTATGGACAGACAATGGTGTAGTTGGGCAAAATATCCTCCAGCCCCAAAGCTCGCTCGGGGTCGAGGGTTACATAAAAAATCGCATTGTTTTTCGCCTGATTCCTAAGGGTTTTAGCCAAATCCATACGGAAAGAATACCACAAAATAGGATTTTCAGCCATGATTAAGCCCCGTCACTTCTGACGGGGCTTGGGCTTGGTCCCCTTCTGTTTTGAAAGACACTCAAAGCAGAGCACCTTTCCATTTTTCCATTGCGTCATGCGTATCTTTTTGCATGTTTCGCATATTCTTCGTCCCATTTTCAGACCCCCCTTTCATTAC
This sequence comes from uncultured Candidatus Saccharibacteria bacterium, assembly GCA_964374025.1. Lineage (GTDB taxonomy): Bacteria > Patescibacteriota > Minisyncoccia > Spechtbacterales > HO2-43-30 > JBASTI01. The sequence continues at coordinate 8,534 of CAYJWU010000005.1, read as the reverse complement.
GGCTTCAAAAACCCTGTGTGCGGTTGTGGGAGGAGAGAGTTTTCTTTTCCACAACCACACGCAGCGTATTTGAATAGAAAAACACGCTGGGTACTTTTCCCCATCAAAATCCATAAACACTTTATACCTTTTATTCACGATCGTGAGCAAATGGTAGAATATATTTCTGAACTTTGATGGGGTGCTGTGGGATTATTTTTATTCTCCCTTTAGGTTGGAACCTTTCCAACCCTAGGCCAAAGCATGGCCTGTGCCTGTCGAGACGTTCAGCTGGCGATGCCGGGAGGATTGTCAAGCCCTCCCATAAGGAGCCCTCCCATAATGGCTTTTAGCTCCGTAAGGAGTGGCTTCGTGCGTTCCTTAAGTGCCTTTGCCTTGAACAGCGTAGCCTGCAAGCCCAAGGCGTCCATCTCGGAAACACTGCTAGCCAGTTGGACCGATTCTACGTTGATGGCCTCCAGTTCCTCTAGGACGGCAAGGGCCCGTACCAAAGCTTCGGTGGCCTGCCCCTCATCGATAATCTCTTGCGCGACCCGCCGTCTAATCCCATGAAGCCCTGCACGCGCGTTTGCTGCCTCCCGGAAGATCGCTGCCACTGGCATATTGTCGGTCATACGGCATCTCCCTTTCCAGTTTATTTGGGTACTTTTCCCCATCAAAATCCGCAATCTTTATGATTATGAACTTTGATGGAAGGGGGAAGTTTTTATTTTCTCTAGGTGCTCCCCCATCACCCCGCACGATATTATGCGCCCTCGTGCAAGGGCCACGTAAGGTATGGATAATAAATATACATCCTTCTCCTCGTTCTACGGAATTGGGGAAAAAGTGTCTGCCCCTTAGTCCGGGCCTTAGGTCGCCAGCCTTCGCTGGCATCGTAGCTATCGCCTCGGGAAACAGGTTGCGGCGACATAGTATGATCTTGCCGTAACAGCTCCTCACAGCCCAGTTCAGAGTTCCAGCGGGGTTTATTCGCTACGCAGTCAACCCCAGAACCTTCTTTCCCCATCAAAATCCATAAACATTTTATACCTTTTATTCACGATCGTGAGCAAATGGTAGAATATATTTCTGAACTTTGATGGGGTGCTGTGGGATTATTTTTATTCTCCCTTTAGGTTGGAACCTTTCCAACCCTAGGCCAAAGCATGGCCTAACTTTGAGAACGCGTGGCGCTACATGCTCTCCACGCACTCCCTTGCCTTTTTCTGGTTCGAGTGCACGCACCCGCGCCGGCAAATCGTATATGCCATATACTCCCCCTAAATTATTTAAAGATCTTCCCCCAAGAGGCAAGTACTTGTCTCCTGTGGGGAAAACTTTGCTTGCGGTATTTCCGCAATTCAGTTTTCAAAATAATTGTAAATCTCTCCCGGGAGAGGAATGGAGGATGAGTTTTTCCTCCCCCCTTCCTCCCCCCGAGTATGTTATCCATAAAAGTAGTATAGCATATCTCGAACGCTTTGTCAATATGTTGCGAGTGATTTTTGTGATTTGGCAACCCAAAAATGGCCCGTATAAGCCATTTTTAGAGCCCGTTGTTACTGTCTTGGCTTACTTAAGCCATTTTATGGAAAGGTAGATATAATATTTCTTCAGCTTTGGGCAAGCCCTTTATTGACCTGCGCTAGATAATATGGTAGGTTATAAATACGAAACGCGAAAGGGCCGATTCGTATTCTGCCAGCGGTGAAGGTGACGAAAGGAGGTAAGAGGGAATGGCTAGGACCTCTTCTTTGGAAAAGCCGATTTGGTGGGCGTTCTGGGCATGGGTACGCCTTTTTCTAGTAGTAGTAATCCTTGAATTCCTGACCCTAGAATCCGTCGGTTCATCCTATCGAAGTGCCATCAATGCGGATGTCGCCTCTGTAAATTTGTCGGAGACACACTCTATTCTCAAGAAGGACATCAGGTGGACTGTCCAAAGCACACACAATGTCGATACTGTTGGACATGCCTTAGTCGTTTTTCAAATCAAGGAAATACTAGACGACACCAGGGGTTGGTCACGGGCAGGGATTACATTTCATCCTGCCTCTCAAGATTTGGAGTACGATTTTGTCTTCGTCATTTTGACAGAAGATGCTTTCAATGGGACTTGTGGGCGTGGACGTAAGGGGAGGAGCGGGTGTATGAACCTCGCCGGCCCAGGTCAATCTCCTTCTTTCTGCAAAATTTTGCTCACGGAAAAATTGTTTTCCTACGAGGCCAAGGTTTGGCTTCGGACGGGAACAATTCACCACGAGGTTGGGCACTGTATTGGCCTAGGTCACAGCGCAAATCCGTACCAGCTTATGTACTCCGAATGGATGTACAACATACATCCAACCCCCGTGGAGGTTGGGGCCGTGAAGCAACGATTAGGCAAGACGGAATAAGACGTAAAACCTGCTAGGAAAGTTAAGCTTCGGTTTTGAGCACTGCACCGATGTTTATTGCGGAGCAGGCTATGCGCCTGCTTTTTTATTTCCGCATAGCATCAATCCGTAAAGATGCAAACAGAAATTCTGCTTGCGGCAATTTTGGGATTTTGCTTTTGCCATTTTAAGAATCCCGCGAACGAAAGCGCGCTATGCCAGGCACCATGCGGCGCCTGGCTTCGCCATCCAGCCTTCCCCAGCGCATATTTTGCGTCTTCGTGTTCTTTATTTGATATCACAAATCCCCCGCCCCCAGTTTCCTTTATAATCTCAATCACCCGATCTCTGCGAAGGGCAACCCTGTCTACAATCGCAGTTGCATGGCTTGTTTCTTCTTTTGCAAAACCTTTGTCAAAATAACTCGCGATCGGATGAACTCTTGTTGTTTGCACTGCAAATAAGCGGGGTGTGCTTATTCCCCTGCTAGGGGTGGTCGCCATACGGTATCCCTCGTACATTCCCTCCAATGTCGCGCCCGAACTTGTGGGAATAAAGATATTATCTATTTTCGGCATCTGCTCCATTAACTCGCGAGAGATTTCTTTGTATCCCTCAAGCGCCGCGTCATCTTTTGAAGCGCGCAGATTCGCAACATTGTTTTTCTTGCAGAATCTAAATGCGTCCTTATTCGGCGTCTTCGTTAGGCGTAAAATGATATTCGTATATGAGCGAATGCGCTCAATTTTTTCTTGAGAAATGCTCGGGGATAAAAATATATTGAGCTTTATATTATTTTCCTTACAATATTTCGTGGCCGAGATCGCGGAATTCCCCGACGAGGAAATCGCAAGTTCACGCACGCCCCGCTTGACGTAATATAAAATCCAGCGCTCCATAGATCTGTCCTTATGGGTGCCCGTCGGATTCTGGTTTTCCAGTTTTGCCCACACATTTGACCTATGTAAATTTATTTTGTATATTGGAGTCATGACAATCACTTGTCCTGAATGTAAAAATGATAAAAATATAGAGGCCAAAGATACGGAAGTCGGACGATGGTTTGAATGCGACTATTGCGGCGTCTCTTTTGAAATTACGAAAGTCAAGCCGGACGGTTCGGTGGTTATAAAAATCATCGAAGAAGAGAAATAACGCCCTCGATCATTCCCCGAAATCCTTTCTGACTCATAAACACAATGGCAATCCTTTTTCTATTTACTTTGGCCCTCTCGGCCATTTTTTGAATTTGAGCAATAACGCCTTCGTCCTCTTCGGCATAATAGCAATTTCTATAGTATTGTTTCAATTTTCTAGCAAGCCGCTTGTTAAAATCGCGGATCTCCTCACTCGCGGAGCTGACACGCGGCAATATAACTGTTTCTGCGCGGCTAAAGCATTCTTTGTAGCCGTCCATTTTTAGCGCGGCCGCGCTCCGGTTTCCGGGTTCATATATTACGCACAAAGAATACCCGGGAAACATTTTTGATATCGCCTCAAGGCCTCCTGAAACTTTGACAGGTGTGTGGGCGTTATCGTCAATGACAACCGCGTTTTTAAACCTCGCGCGGACTTCCTGCCTCCGTTTAATTCCTAAAAATGTTTTTAGCGCGCCTCTCGTTATCTCATCGTTAATTCCAAGGCACCGCGCGAGCGCGATAACCGCCGCGGAATTTTGGCGCCAGATATATCCGCGAAATGGCGTGGGAAAATTTCGAAAGCTCGCGCTATCATAAAAGACGACTTCGGCTTGTGCCTTCTTTACGACTTGCTTTACATTTTCTCCTTCCCTATTCGCGATTATTACGCCGTTGCTCGGAATTTTGGCAACCAATTTTTCAAAAATATTTATATATTGCTCTGGAGTTTTGAACTTATCCATGTGATCCCAGCGCACATCAGTGAGTATGAGATACTTTGGATTGTAGTAAAAAAACCTTGGAGTATTATCCCAACTTGAAGCCGGATATTCATCGCCCTCCATTACAGACCACTCGGATTTTGTTCTACGTATGCCGTGCTCAAAGTTTAAAGGTATGCCGCCTATCATGAAATTCGGGTTATGCCCTGCTTTTTCCAAGACCCAGACGGCAAGGGCAGCTGTTGAAGTTTTCCCGCAATCCCCCGCTATAACGACGGAGTTTTCCCGCTCAATAAGCTCGGGTAAAACATCCGCGTATACTTTCACCGGTATGTTTCTTATTTTTGCCTCAACAATTTCTGGATTTTTTTCCGTGATAAACGCATTGACGAGCACAAGGTCCGCGCTTGATCTCATGTGCTCTTTCCTAAAACCCGCCAAAATTTTGATACCGTTTTTTTCAAGATACGTGCTCATGGGCGGGAAAAATGCGCGGTCAGAGCCCGTCACCTTCCAGGCCATTTTCTTATACAACACAGCAAGCGGCGCCATTGTTACGCCACAGATGCCCACGATGTGAATGTGTTTCTTATTCATAAAATGCTTTTTACTAAATTCAGAACGGCATCGCGATCTTTTATCGCGTCAAACACCGGCAAATCACAGCGCTCTCCAAGCGCGCCTCCATAGACCGCAACTCCTATAACTTTCGCGTTACGGTATGAGGGTAATACGGCATTTTCATACCGGCGAATTGCGTCCTTGATAGTCGGCAATTTAATAAGTTTTGAGCCAATCGAATGTTTACGCTGGGGTCGATGCACTAAAACCATATGCGTAGGCACTGCTCCATGAATAAGCGAGATGCAGGTGTTTGCGTACGCGGGATGAAATAAACTTCCCTGTCCCTCCACAAACAAAATATCATGATTTTTTGCCATTTCTATAACCATTTGCTCAACAGCTCCAGCCATAAAATCCGCGGGCAACGCGTCAATCGCCACGCCCCACCCATTTATCATTATTGCGGTCTGGCCAGTCGGTATTACGCAACTTTTTACGCCAAGTTTTTCTGCCGCGCGGTGCATTTCATACGACACGGTCATTTTCCCGATAGCGGCGTCTGTCCCAACCGTCAGTACAATAGGTTTTTTAACATGATATGCCCTTGCGGAACATATTGGGATCGCTTGTTGCTTGCTTTCGGAAACATGACGCGTATCCCAGATCACAACGCTATTTCGCTGCGCCAAACTTCTTAATGTTTTATCCTCTCCAAGCGCATAGTGCAGGCCCGAAACAATATGCATCTTATTTTTGATTGCCCAAGCAATATCTCCTCTATACTCTTCCGGCAATTCCCCGCCCTCGGGCGCAGAGCCCAAAATCAAAACATCGGCATCAGTTTTTGCCCTGGCTTCTTCTAGGGTATGGAATATGGGGACTTTGCGATGTTTGCTATCTCTAAGATATACGGGCAAGATGTCGCTTACTACCACCCCCCCAGCCCCCGAATCAACAACCCCCGCTATTTTATATGGGGCGTAGCGCAAAACCCCATCCGCGGTCTTTGTCCGCATGGGCAATTTCTTCCTTGCCCCCAAACTAAATACGCCTTCGGCGTATACGAGCGAAGTATGCCTCCTAAGATCTATCGCCGCCTTAAATAACGATTTTGCCATGCGCCTAGAATACCACAAAAAATAGACACTATAAATATTGACAAAAGTACTTTTTATTGCAAACAAAAAGCCCGTTTTACACACGGGCCAGACGCGACGATATTATCCTATTCCCAAATATATGCCCTGTCAACCCAGTCGATCAAGTGTCGCGCGGCTTTGACGCGATCAGGGGAACCGAGGATTACATATATGAGATAATCGTCTAGGTTTTCGCTCTTTTTTACAAACAATACAAGCGACTCGCCCGCCTCTTCAGTATAGCCGGTTTTGCCCGCGAGCACCCCCTTCAAAACGCCAAGGAGTTTGTTTGAATTCACCAAGTGATGGTTGACAAGGCCATCTTTGGACGCGACATCAATGACCTGTGTGGACATAATCTGGCGCAATATCGGGCGCTGGAACACATAATCTGCGAGCCGCGCGAGGTCATACGCGGTAGAACGATTATTTATATTCAGGCCGCTTGGTTCAACAAAAAAGGTATCCAAAAGGCCAAGTTCCTGCGCCTTTTGATTCATTGCCGCGACAAAAGTCCTATCCTGCTCGGTGCGATACGCGTTGTAATATTCTTCAAGAGCAATAGCCGCGTCGTTGCTTGACTCAATAAGCAATATGTGAAGTAGGTCCTCAACGCGCAGCACCTCGCGCGGAGCTAGACCTCCTTGATCTCCGTACGCGGCAACCGCGTTTTCGGAAACAACAACCTCGCTTGCTAAATTCATATCTTCAATCACGACAAACGCCGTCATAAGCTTTGTGAGACTCGCGATGGGCCTAGCGTCAAAAATGTTTTTGTGTTGAATCGCCTTTTGGGTAACGGGCTCAAGGACCAAGGTCGAGGCCGCGTCCGCATTCTCTATTTTGACATCCCAGTTGCGTATAGGGAAAAAGTTGGGGGATTTGAAATTTTCCAAATACGGCTGGCTTATAGTTGTACCAAGCGGGAAATTGCTCGGCCCCGTATATTGGATTTCGGGGATTTTATATTTTGTATTTTGGGTGTCTTCGTCGGGCGCCGAATCTGTATCGGCGCTTGTTTCTTCCGATCCTACCGCCGCGCGAGATATTGACGCAGTTTTTTCCTTCGCGCGCGGCGCGACTTTTCCATCATTTTGCGAGAAATTCAAAAAGGCGAATACGGGCAGGAGTATCGCGATTATAAAAAGTATGATATATCGCATGAGTTTATTCTATCACTTTTATATGGAGTTCGGACAGTTGCTTCTTACCCACACTGGACGGCGCTTCCATGACCGATGTAATGCCACTGCCGGATGTGGGAAATGGTATGACCTCCCGGATGCTTGGCTCTGCGAGCAACGCCATAAGCCAGCGATCAAAACCCGCCGCGATGCCCCCATGCGGGGGAACTCCGTAGGAAAATGCCTCGAGGAGATGCTTAAACCTTTCCCGAATTTCCTCCTTTGAATACCCGAGTACATTAAAAACCTTCGTAAGAATTTCCGGATCCGCAGTTCGTATGCTCCCCCCGAATACTTCATTGCCATTCAATACGAGGTCATACTGCTTGGCTTTGATTTTAAATATTTTATCCTTGCTATCTAGCTTTATTATGTCATCATCCTGCATCGCGGTAAAGGGATGATGGGCAGCGCCTATGCTAGAATCCTCTTTTTTCTCAAACATGGGGAAGTCCGTAACCCAAAGATATGCCAAAGTATTTGTGTCATTTGGATCGCGCCGCAAATCCGGCTTATCGCTTTTATACTGTCCCATAACGTCCTTGTGGGTCATGCGAGGAAATGGTTTTTCCTGAATTTTTTTACCGATAACTTTTTCTGAAACTTCAATGACAAGCTCTTCCGTAAGCTTTAAAATATCTTCCTGGTCAATAAAGGACATTTCTATATCAAGCTGGTCGAATTCAAGAACCCTGTCTCCGCGCAAATCTTCGTCCCGGAAACACCGTGGGAACTGAAAATACTTCTCAAGGCCAGCGACCATAAGGAGCTGCTTATATTGCTGGGGAGATTGCGGTAATGCATAAAATTTCCCCTGATGCAAACGTGAAGGCACAAGAAAATCGCGCGCCCCCTCCGGGGTGCTCTTTGTGAGAATGGGCGTGTCAACTTCAAGGAATCCTTTATCTGATAAATATTCGCGTATAAACCGCTTCATAGAAGCGCGTTTTTTTAGGATTTCTGCTACGCGGGGACGGCGCATATCAAGGTAACGATATTTCCACCTTAAATCTTCGCTAGTATCATAACCTGTACCCTCAATTGGAAACGGCGGGGTTTCGGCCTTGCTTAAAATTTCGAGCGATTCTACGACCAATTCAAAATCGCCTGTCGCGATATCGGGGTTCTTCATATTCTCGGGCCGCGCTTTTATATCCCCCGTAATTTTGAGAACCCACTCCGGGCGAAGCGCCTGCGCCGCCCTATAAAGCTGTTCGTTTTTTGGCGTAAAAACTACTTGCAAAATGCCAGACGCGTCCCTTAAATCAATAAAAATAATCTTCCCGTGATCTCTCCTTGCCTGCACCCAGCCGGCAACTGTAATTTTCTCGCCCTCGCTTTTAATTGTATCCCCTATATATACTCTCATTGTGTTTTAATTATAAACCCTATTGCATCTTGCGGCAATATATAAAAGCGGCCGCTTTAT
>CAYJWU010000004.1:27387-38151 GCA_964374025.1 uncultured Candidatus Saccharibacteria bacterium | reverse complement strand
TAAAAAAGTTATACGAAAGATTAAGTTGTCATACTAATTGGCGCAACTCAGGAAACACAAGGCGGAGTCTTACGAGGACATTAAGAGTTTTATTTTAGAATAATTTCGGTTCATCGGGGTCAGACCCCGATGAACCGAAATTGGGGGTATGGGAAAAGCCGCGTTTGCCGCGGCCGTGATGTCGGCGGTGTTATTCTTTTTTGTCTCCCCCATTACATCGCCCCTTTCATTTTTAGGACTCGGCCTCGCAACGCTCGCCGGCGCCGGGGTTTATTTTGGGACGCTTTACGTTCTACGGGGCATTTCTCGCAAAGAAGTGGCTATGATTTTTAGAAGATAGGGGTTATTGGAACTCTACGATAGTTACAACAACCGTGTCTCGACCAATTTCTAGTTTGGTGTCCTTGTCTAGACAGCTAAGGCTGTATTCGCCTGGGATTAGACCAAATTCGAGGCCGAGACCCGGAACGAAGCTGGAGACCGAGCCGCTTGCAAAGTCCTGGTTGATCGAGTGTTTTTTCCCGCCCCCTGTCAAAGTGCAATTCCCTATAGTTTTCTTATCAATAGCATCTCCTGTTATTGTATATTTAAAATCGCCGTCAACATTCTTCTGCCCTACGGCAAGAAAGACTGCGTCTGTTTGAAAATTGCTACCTTTTTTTTGAAACTTCAGATCAACAGTCGCTTTGGGCAGGGACGCTATTGTTTCTGCGGTAAGCGAGGAGATGACAAGTTGTGTGCTCGCCTCGGCCCGGACGCCTGCGCAGCTGATTTTTAACGTATATGTGCCCTCTCTCTGGTTGACGGGGATGGTTAGCTTATATCCGGCATTCGTTGAGTTGTGGGGTATTTGTTGCCCCTTAATTGTTCCTATAACTTCTACTTTGCCGGGGTCGCCCCAGCCCTTAATGTCCGTGGGGCTGCTATAAGCCGCGCAATCTCCGGATCCCTCGGGGGCGCCCCAGTAAAGAGTAACGGTATCCCCGGGCTTTATAGGGTTTGGCCTATCGGGTCCCTCGTAGTTATACGGCGCGTCTACCCTGATATCAAAGGACAGTATCGGGCCCCCCGTTAGCGTGGTTCCCGCAATCCCAGTCGCTACATAGTTCACAGTTATCTTCCCGCCCTTCCACCAACCTAGGTCTTTCGTACCAGGCTCCGCAAGAATAGTAAGCTCGGGATTTATTGTGTTTAAAAGAATCCACGAGCCTAGAAGCAACGCTATGCCCAAAATCACCGCGCGGAGCTGGTCCATCGCCTCTTTGCGCATTCCCGGACTCGCGCCGGAGGTCATAAATTTTACGCCGGTCATTATTATTACTCCAAAAGCGACAATACCGACAATCACTATACTAAAAGTGTAAAAGTATAAAACAAGAGCGCTCATCGGCTTATCTTTAAAAATGGCATATGCGGGGCTTGATGTATCGCCCGAGACAGCATCAAAGATATCATTTAATGAAATTTTTCCCATACCCGGAATCGGTATTTTTGGGTACTCGTTTTCAAGTTCTTTTGCGAGCCCAACTTGAGCGAACGACACAAATAAAAATAGCAAAGCCCCAAAAACCACTGTGGCCATTAGCCGCTTTTTATTTAGCAAATTGTTTATAAAACGTATCATTTTTTTAAAAATAAGAATACATTTATAGTCCACCACGGTCCTTCGCCAACAAGGGGTATATACTCTAGGGCTGCCAGGGCCCCCCTCGTTTTTAGAAATCCGGTCATTTTTTCACCTCCCCTGATCCACATCCATCCCCCCAATACTATTGTAGCAAAAATATCGATCGGCCAGGAAATAAGCTCGCCTGCGCCGAATAAGAAATCCAGCGCGATCACAAATACGGGCGGTATAAGGTCAAACATTAGCGCAACGCTCAACATCGCGATTCCCTCCGCGCTTAATAGCTCCGGCCGGGTGTCTCCAGCGGCTAAGGCAGATGATTTTTTATTATTCCTCTTCATTGTCGCTTTTCTCAAGCTCCTCCTTAGCTTTCTCAATCTCCAAAAGCTGCGCCGGGTCAGAAGTGATTATCTGGTCTTCCGTATAGGAGGCGATGACCTTTATGGCAACGTGCTTATCGCCCGCGAAAAACAGCCCCTCTCCCACCCCCGACTCAAGCAGCAGGAATTTTTCTTCATCGGTAAGATTAAAGGTCTCCTGAACAATGTTCACGGACGCGGGAGATTGGCGCAAAAGAAGCTGCATTGAAGAGTTTGTTATTATCGGTTTTCCGTACGAAGAGCCGACAAAGTCCGAAATATCCTGTGTTACTGTTGTAAGTCCGAGATAATACTTCCTCGCGCGCTTAGCCATGCTAAAAAGGAATTCCGCGCTGTTTTCGTGCCGCATCATCCACCACGCCTCGTCAACAATAAGCATGCGCTTTTTAAGATTTTTGCGAATCGCGTTCCATATATAGTTTAGGACAAGAAACATGGCAACGGGCCGCAGTTCCTCTTCCATGTCGCGAATATTGAATACGACAAGCTGATTTTCAAGATTGACATTCGTGTGCTGATTCAAAAATCCAGAATATATCCCCTCGGTATATTTTTTCAAACGTATGGCGAGAGATTCCGCGCCCGCCATGTTGTTAAGCACTGTTTCAAGGTCCGTCATCAGGGGAGGAGTAATCCCGGGAAAATCTTTGTTTTGGGGGGTAATGTCTCGCGACGAATAGGTTTCGGTGATTGCCGAGTCCAGGATCGATTCTTCTTCCGGCGTAATATCGCCAAGCATTACTTTCAGAAGTCCCATTAAAGTAATGATATTTGAGCGAAGCACGTCTGCCGGATTTTCGTCTTTTCCAATTGGCGGGAGGTCGAAGGGATTTATGTGGTGCTCGGAAGTGAGAGAAATTTTAAAGAAGCTCCCCCCCACGGTTTCCGCAAGGAATTGGTATTCGTTTTCAGGATCAATGACAATAGCGTCCACGCCAAGCATCATGGAGCGCAGTATTTCAAGTTTTGTGAAATACGACTTCCCGCTTCCGCTCTTTGCGAATATGACCGAGTTTGCGTTTTCCAGAGAAAACCTGTCAAAAAGTATCAAGCTTGAATTATGGCGATTTATGCCGTAGAGTATTCCCTTGTCGGAGGTCAAGTCAAAAGAAACAAAAGGAAATGTGGAGGAAAGGGGCCCCGTGTTTAAGCTGTTGTGTATGAGAAGTTCGTCGTATGCAATAGGCAGAGACGAGTTAAAACCGGCTTTTTGCTGGTAAAGGGCGGGTTTTATATAGACCATGCGCGATTCCAGTATCGAGCGAAGCTCGTTTTCCATCTGGTCGAGTTTTTTGGGAGTGTCGCCGTATATTGTGATGTACAAACCAAACTTGAACATTTTCTCCTCTGCCGTTTGGAGTTTATCGCGCAGATTCTCAATATTTTCGTAGGCCGCTTCAAGCAGGGGGTCCCTGATGAGACCATTTTCTTCGCGCGTCATCATTTCCGCGGTAACTGATGTTATCTGCCCCTGCAGGGTTTTCATAACTTTTTCCGTTGGGTAGGGATGTATGAAAAATGAAACATCCATGGGCTGGTCCATATTTATAATTGGCGAAAACCAATTGCTCGCGAGGTACTTCGGATAGGTAAAAACAAATAGGGTTTTTGCGTATTTTGCCCCCATTTTTATGTAATTTGAAGTTACCTCAATAGCAGAAGGCGCTATTATGTCTCGGAGAGTTTCCAGGTCGGATTGAGGCGCTCCCATTTTTTTAGATTGTTTTCCCGAATCAGCCACGTTTTAAATTCCTAATTTCTAATTACTAATTTCTAATAAAATGCCTAATTTCTAATGCAGGAGCTCCTAATTTTTATTTCGAGACTTTCTTACGATTGCAATAAAGATCAAGTTTAATTCGTTTGCTTCCTGCCAAAGTTTTCTCGACACATCTTTCTTTTCAGGCACTGCACGCGCGATCATTCTAAACCAATGCTTTGACTCCCGCGATTCTTTTTTGCAAATACCCAGCTTGTGCACGAAATCTTTTTTTGTTTCTGCGCAATCCGCCTCACAGTAATTAGACCCAACGCTAGTGCCAGCCCTTATGAGTTGGCTTATTAAGGGAAGGGTGATTTCATTTTTGGGAAGTTCTTTGGCAAAATCAATAATTGCCTCACCAAATTTGGCGGTTCTTTCCTCCAAATTATATTTATTTGGCATTTCAGCATTCGGCATTTCATTAGGAATTAGAAATTAGTAATTAGAAATTTTGTTAGTACTTTTCAAAAATACTTTTCATTAAAGTTCTTTTTTGCAAGTTTTGCGGGTTATACATGTTCCAGTAGAGCATTATGAGCTCTTCTGTTGAAAGAATTTTTGTTGTAAGGCCGAATCTATGCAGGCCCGTTCTTATAAACTCCACGCGCTGGAGAAGCTGATTTTTGTAATGCAAAAATTGTTTCCTCTCCATTTTTGCCGGTGCCCGTCCAAAACCCAAGAAAGACAGAAGCCCTCCCCCGCCGCCTGTCTTGCCCGCGGTCTCCGATATTTCAAAGGGAATGACCACGTAAAAATCAGTTGACACAATATTTGTGCTTGCCACAAAGTCCTTTATAAAACTTATGTACTCTTTTGTTTGTATGCGCAGGAGGTCATTTTCCTGTTCTGCCTCCTTCGCCTTCAGCGTCTCAATATAGTCGTCTATGTTTAAAAAACGCGAATTTACAAAGATTTGAATGTAAAAATCAAGGGAGTTTAGGAAATTCTGGAATTCAAAAATTATCGCGTCCTGTTCGTCCTGTGATTTTAGGGCGAAATTTAAACTCGAGCACTTCAGCAACGCCCGGATACCCCCGCCCTTAAGCAAGACGACCCCGTCTCTTATCTGGTCTATCTTCACGAAAGATTGTGTGCTTTGCGCGACGCGAGCCATGCCATTATTGCCCACGAGAGCAAGCTAGAGTGGTGCGCAATAATGAGCACCCCGAGCTTGTCGAGGGGTTCCCGAATGTTATGTGTTAAGTTTTTTCGCGAGTTCCATAATTTCTTTTTTTGTAACTTCCGTTGTGGCACCCTCAAATACCTCGGTCCCGTGTTTTTTTCGGGAATTTTTCTGATCCACTTCCTGGTGTTTCTGCCAAATAAAAAGCTGCGGGGAGACGAAAAAAGAAAGGAAGGATGTGAAAAAACCTAAAAGAGGCCGATCGTTTATCTTCATAAAGCCAAGAAGCAGGGCAAAAAGCGATATCGGAATCCCCAGAGCAAAGAAAAGCCATTTTTCAAGTATAAACCAAAGCACGAACAAAATCGCGCCCGTGCCTCCCAAAAGAGCGGTCTGCTTTATGGTGAAGGGGCCGATAAGCCGCGCTTCGTGTTCTATAAATTGCGGTACTTGGAATTGCTGCGCCATGGTTGTCTATGAAAGCGAGCCCATGGCGAAGCTTGAATAGCCACAGCCATGAGCGTCCTCCGAAGCTTTAGCGAAGGAGGATGCCCTGTTATAAATTATGTATCTTCCTCAATTCATCCTTGACCTGCATAAATATCTTATCTCTTATTTCCATAGCTATCTTTCTAGCACGCCCCTCGTCTATCCGCAATTCCTCCTCGAGCGTTTCGCGCAGGAGCGTTATGGGCACTATGCCCAGAAGAACAAGGTCTACATACCTTACAAGGTATTCTGCCTTGTCCAAAACATTATTTTCTTTAGCAATAAAGTATATTTGCTCTAAATTTTTGGGCGCTAAAATAGTATCCCGCACTCTTTCGGGGAGCGCGTCAAATTTTTTCCACACCTGATCTTTTGTATATTGTTGTGCTAATTCTTCGGCTTTCGGCATATAGGTTTTTGTATTATTTCGGCCAGTTTGGATCGCCAAGTGGAGAAAAGCGCCTTCGGTCCATGGCACTGTGTACTCCGGAATTCCCTGTTTTCAGGAAGGCGCTTTTGGCGGCATCCGTATATGTGTTTTGTATTTTTTGTCTTATCTCGTCATTCGCCCACATTTTCAGGAAGCCTTCGCTTGCTGCGGTTTTATAAAACTCTTCAAACTTTACTCTGTTTGCGTCATCGAAGAGCTCGGAATTTATTTTCGGATAATCTTGAGGAGACATCTTTTTTACAACATCGGTAATTTCTTGTGTGTCCGCAAAGTGTAGATAACGCTTGGCTATGTGCTGGTATTGTTCAAAGTTTTTGGCGGTGTTTTTAATAGCGGCAAAGTCTTGTTCTGAAAGTTGTTTGTTGTCCGCGAGACGCCGTGCGGCAGCAAGTCTATCTTGGAAGCTTGCAGTGCTGTCCATAATGTTTCTAAGGGCAGTTTCGCCAAGAGTCTCCATGTCCTTATACGCCTCCCCTATTTTTTTATTTGCCGCGGCCATTGCCTTGCGCATTTTTTCGGCTTGTTTTATCGGGTCTTTATACATATCCCTTACCGCGTCAGCGCCTAGACTCCCAAGTACTTCATTTTCCTTACCTACCTTTTTGGATTCGCCTATAATTCTTTTGCGCTCGTTTTCATCCGGAATAAGTTTTTCAAATTCCGCTGGATGATCCCTAGAGAGAAGAAATTGAGCCGCCAAGCGCTTGCTTGGATTGGTCTCGCGATCCAACGTCCGTTTGAGACTTTTAGGATCATTGAGCCCCTTTTCTTCAAGAGCTTTCACCGCCGTGTCGAAATCTTTCGTTTTTGCTTTCCTTATCCGTTCCAAAGTAACAACAGACCATAGCGCTTTCTGCTCTTCGGGGGTTAGGGCCGCGAAGGGTGTGCTCGCGATTCGTTTGGCGCTCTTGGCGCCCGCGCCAAGGATTTTCGCCGCGTTTTTGGCGGTTTTCGATCTCATTTCTTTTACAAATTTATCTTGCTGATCCGGTGTAAGCGAGCCCCATGCCGTATCGCCCGTTATAAGGCGGTCTCGTCTATCTCTGGAGCCCAACAGGCCAGTCCTTCTGAGCAATTTTTGTCTGTTTGTTGGATTTGCGGAATCGTATTTCTTTACGGCATAGCCGGGTTGCCATTGTTTTACTATCGGTATCTTGGGTGCAATTTTTTGTAGTCCCGGCCTAATCCATCTTTGGCCAGCGGTCCTTGCCCCGGCTACCGCTCCCCTTGCCCCCACCATGGCTCCTCTTTGGGCCATTCTGCCGGCAAATTTGCTTGTTGCCTTTCCCGCCGCCGCGCCCCATTTACTTGCTTGACTTATTATCATATTCGCCCCCATGGCGTTTGTCTTTAGGGCGAGCATAAATGTGACATAAAGGAAAATTAACAAGAAAATATAAGGGAATATTTCCAGCAGAAAGTCCCCCATGGGGGTGCTTCCACTGAATGTTACGCCTTTCGCGTAGGTTTCTACCGAATTAGAGAATAATTTCCCAAGCCATAGGAAAAACGAGGCGGTTACTCCTATAAACGACCAGCTTATAAGCTGATCCCGCCATGGATTAAAAATCTTTTTTCGAGTTGCGGGGAAAATAAAGGCGGCAAGAGCAATAGGAGAAAATATTGCCAAAAGCCACAGGGCAACATACCGCACGAGGAATATTATGGGATAGAGAATAAAAATAAACGCGTACCCAACCTGAAACACAATAAGGGTTAGCGTTTTAAAAATGGCTACAACCTGATCGCTTATTTTGAAAAAACTAATATCCAATTGACCCATAATAATGTTTCCCTGTAGTTTAAGCGAATCCGTAAGCGCGCCTAGCCCGGTTATTTCCGTAAGAAATACTCCCATAATAAGCGTTGATACATCAACAACAACTCCGACTATTACTTTACTGAAATTCACAAGGATAGCTACTGCTATAAGAGGCAGAAGGGCTTTTCTTATCCCAAACTCTTCTCGTTTGAGCATTGTTGCAAACGCTATCACAACCAGGATTATAATAAGCAGCATATTTACAGTATCCCGCATAAGATTCCACGCGATATCTAAAAAACACAAATCGGCTCCCGGGCATCTTGTAAACAAAATGGGCATATTTATTATGCCCTCAAACATCTCACCGGCCACAAAAACAAGCATGCTGGTCAGGGTCAGTATCAGCTGAAGCGCAAAAGTGAACATCATCGCTGGTAAGGCAGTAAATGTGCCGGCAGCGACATCCACAAGAAAATCAAAAATACCCGCGTCAACAAATTCTAAAGGAACAAGCGCGCCCAAAAACAACAGCGCCAATATAAAAACAGCGCTGCCCTTGGTCAGAAGAGGTTTATGGAGTAAATATTTTTTTATAACCTCCATCGTTGTTTATTATACCATATCGGGATGGTTTTGGGCGCGCACGCTATGGGGATAGTTTAGTAAGATACGCCCACTCCTCAACGCGCAGAGTTTCAGCTCGCCGCTTGGGGTCTACGCGGCAAGACTGGAGCCACTGTTCTGCTTGTCCGCGGTCCATATTTAGTCCTTTGGATAAATTATTAATGAGCTGTTTTCGGGGGCTTGAAAATCCGGCCCTAACAATAGTAAAGAATTGTTCTACCTTTTGTTCACGATCGTGAGCTAATTGACAAGTTGTGAGGGGGGGGTTGGGTAGTATTTTTATTATTGCCGAATCAACTTTGGGCTTAGGCCAGAAAGCAGAACGCGGTATATGCCCCACAATCTCGGGCTTCGCGTACGCCTGCACCGATACGGCAAGAATGCTCATGTCGGGCGGTTTTGCCGTGATGCGCTGGGCCATCTCTTTTTGGACCATGAGGGTCATTGAGCTTGGCGGGTTTGTGGATTCAAGAAATTTTCTAATGAGGGGCGCGGTGAGATAGTAGGGGATGTTGCCTGCTAATTTCCAATTTCCCCCACTTCGCCCTTCGGGCTTCGCGGGGCGAGCAATTTTTCCCCCTATGGGGGATCTCCCGCAGGGAGACAATTTCCAATCAATTTTCAATTCTTCAATTTTCAAAACGTCTCCGAGTACAACCTTAACATTTTTCGGGTCTTTAGTTGTTTCCTCAAGGATGGGGATAAGGGCCTTGTCTTTTTCTACGGCGATTACGCATCTTGCGAGTTTGGCGAGTTCAACCGTAATTGTGCCTATGCCCGCGCCGACCTCAAGCACAACATCGGTTTTTTTAACCTCCGCGGAGCTAACGAGCTTTGCGCGCGCATTTTCACTAATTAAAAAATTTTGCCCCATGCGTTTATTGGGCTTTATGCCATGTTTTTTCAGTAAATTTTTAGTCCAATTCAATAACATGTTCTTCCTCTGCCGGCATAAACTCTATAAGACGCTCGGGGATGTCGCGCAGAAACTCCGAGGGCGGATTCGACTGGGTTTTTCCAAACATCATCCTTCTTCGCGTGAAAAGCAGGTACAGTTTTTCTTTAGCGCGCGTAACACCCACATAGCAAAGCCGGCGTTCTTCCTCGAGGTCATCTTGGTTTACGCCAAAAAGGGCTCGAGAATGGGGCAAAAGCCCCTGCTCGCACCCCGTGATAAATACAACCGGAAACTCAAGTCCCTTTACCGCGTGCAAGGTCATAAGGGTAACAAGGTCTTTTTCGTATTGCATCTCGTCTGTTTCTTGGGCAAGGGCGGCCTCCTCAATGAGTTGGCGCATTGCAAGTTCTGTCTTTTGCCTACCGTACTTAAGGGAAACAGACAAAAGTTCCCTGACATTGTCCCATCGTTCCTCTCCCCTCTCCGTGCCATCGCGAAAAAACTGCTCAAAGCCGGCATTTTTTATTATATATTCAAGAAACTCTGTGAGCTTGAGGTTTTTGGACTTTTCAGTAAAATCTTGGATTAAGTTTTGGATAATTTGGGCTTTGTTTGGTCTTTGATTAGAAATTAGAAATTGCTCGCCCCGCGAAGCCCGAAGGGCGAAGTGGGGGGAATTAGAAATTAGAAATTTTGTGGGGATGCCGGACAATCTATCTTGCGCCATAATGTCGCCTTTATTCAAACACAACCTTAAAACAGCCAGTATATCCTTGACCTCTTTTCTCTGATAAAATTTTATGCCGCCTATTATTTTGTATGGGTAGCCGCTACGCAAAAAGGACTCTTCTATCGCCCTTGATTGGGCGTTTGTGCGATAGAGCACCACGAAATCTTTTAGGCCGAGTCCCCTTTCGCGGACATGCCGCTCAATCTGGGAAACTATAAATTCTCCCTCGGCTATTTCGTCCTCTGCCTCCTTTATGGCCACTGTTTCGCCGCGGCCGTTTTTTGTCCAGAGATTTTTTTCTTTGCGGTTCGCGTTTAAGGATATGATGCTTGTCGCTGTGTCCAGGATATTTTGCGACGACCTGTAGTTTTGCTCCAAAGTAATGAGTTTTGCGTCCGGCCAATCTTCTTCAAAACGCAGAATATTCCTGTAGTCAGCTCCCCTAAAGGAGTATATGGACTGATCAAGGTCCCCTATGCAGTAAAGATTTCTATGTGCGCTAGCAAGATAATTCGCTATTCTATACTGCGAGAGATTGGTATCCTGGAATTCGTCAATAAGCAGGTATTTAAACCTCGACTGATACACCGTAAGAACTTTGGGATTTTCAAGAAAAAGCTCAACTGTTTTCATCAATAAATCATCAAAGTCCATGGCATTTTGTTTTTTAAGGCGGCGCTCGTATTCGGCATAAACCTTACGGACTTCTTTGTAAAAGGGTCCTTCGGCCCCAATCTCATAATCACTTGGATATACAAGCGCGTCTTTAAGGGATGAAATGATGGCGCGGATTTTGGGGGGGCTAAACTGCTTTACGTCGAGCGATAGGTCCTGCGCTATGTTTTTTATAAGTTTTAGCGCGTCCTCCTCGTCGTATATAGTAAAGTTCGGCGTGTATCCAAGCGCGTATGCCTC
>CAYJWU010000004.1:0-27287 GCA_964374025.1 uncultured Candidatus Saccharibacteria bacterium | reverse complement strand
CGTCCTCCTCGTCGTATATAGTAAAGTTCGGCGTGTATCCAAGCGCGTATGCCTCCTTGCGAAGGATTCTTGCGCAGATGCTGTGGAAAGTGCCTATAAGCGGACAATTGACCACTGACAATTGACCACTGACAATGGACCCAAGCAGCTTTGTTACCCGCCGTTTCATCTCATCGGCAGCCTTGTTTGTAAAAGTTACCGCGAGAATATCCCGCGGACGCGCGCCTTTTGAGATTAAATACGCTATCCTATGAGTAAGGGTTTTTGTTTTCCCGGACCCAGGGCCCGCAACTACCAAAACAGGCCCGGAGATTGTTTCCACGGCCTCTTTTTGTTTTTGATTTAAATCTTTTAGAATATCCACTTTCTTTATAATCCACTATAATCCACATTTCCCCGCTTGACAAAAGGGCGCGTAGGGCTTAGCATGGAAGCAATTCGTAAAATCCATACAATAATAGAATTCCTTGAATCGCGAGGTTCATTGTGGAAAATTCTTTTGAAATCCATAAAAAGAAGGTGGTTTTTTGGCGTTTTATCGCCATTTTTAATTATTTTCGCCTTAGTCGGCCCGGCATCCGTAAGTTTCAGCAAGGGCAGCGTTGAGGGGGGGCGCCTGAAAGAGGTTGTTTATGACGCGGCTTCGGGGGCGGCTGCGCGCGCGGGGGGCGGTACTCAATCTTCGTCCATAGTATTTTTGGCGGGTGTGCGCAATGCCTATGCGGGGCAAGGCGATACCAGGGAAGTTTTTTACGGATATGGCGAGGCGCCGACTGAACCCTCGCTTGCCTCCGCCCTTGGAGGATCGCTTTTGAAACAATCTTCTCCCCTTACTATAGCCACAGCGCAAAATATTCGCACAAATATCCTAGAGTATATAGTGAATCCCGGGGATAAGCCCTCTATAATTGCGGCATCCTTTGGCATTACAGTAAATACGCTTCTTTGGGCAAATGATTTGTCTGATGGCGAATATATAAAGCCGGGAGACAAGCTTGTAATTTTGCCGGTATCAGGAATTAGGTATAAGGTCAAAGCCGGAGATACCATATCAAGTATCGCGATTGACTACAAAGGGGAAATAGATAAAATTATCGCGTTTAACGATTTAGACGTAAGCGGGGGGATTATTGCCGGAGATTATATTATTGTACCCGACGGCGAGATGCCCAAGCGAGCATACGGACAATATGCCGCAAAGTACGCTCCATATTCGCAAAACCGTGACAGCTACTTTATACATCCGACAGCCGGGGTGGGGTACAAATCGCGAGGTATTCACCCGCATAACGCCGTTGATATAGCAGCGCCATGCTGGACGCCTATATATGCCGCGGCGGCTGGAGCCATCGCGATATCCGACGGTTATGGATGGAACGGAGGATATGGCAGATACATAAAGATAGACCACGGAGACGGCATTGGGACATTGTATTCTCACAATATCCAAAATGAGGTATCTGCCGGCGAGTTCGCCGAGCAAGGACAGCTTATTGCCTATATGGGTTCCAGCGGCCGCTCTACCGGCTGTCACGTGCACTGGGAGGTGTACGGCGCCCTCAATCCGCTTCGGTAAGCCTTTTTCTTGTAAAAAAAGAACGGCATGAGTTAATCGTGCCGCTCGCGTACTTCTCTTTTACTTTGTGCTGTCTTTTCTTACTTGGGGAATCATCCTTTCCCCCATATCCGCAAGCCAATTTACGAAACGGACTACCCATTTATCAAAAGAACTTTTCATTCTTCATATCCTCCTCTATCGATAATATAATCATACCGCTTTTAGCACAAGATATCAAAGGAGACGACGGGGTGGTTCACAAACTAAACCCTAGAACCGTTATACTTTATCGCGCCCAGGACATCTTGGGTGTTTATTTGTTCTCTACCGGCGAGGTCCGCGATGGTGCGGGAGAGTTTCAAAACCTTGTGATATCCGCGCGCTGAAAGGCGGTCTTTATCAACTGCTTTTGCGAGGAACGCTTCTGCCTCTTTGGGAATAACGCAGATTTTTTTTATTTGGGGGATAGTCATTTCGCTGTTGCACAGCGTTTTTGTCCGTCCCTCTTTTTGGAACCTTTCCTTTTGCATTTCCCGTGCCCGCTCTACGCGCTCCCGAATTTTATGACTTGGCTCTGAAAGGCGTGCCGAGGTCAAAACCTCATATTTTTGGTGGGGTACTTCTATATGAATATCAATGCGGTCCGCTATGGGCCCGGATAGTTTTTTTCTATAGCGCTGAAGCTGCGAGCCGAAACACTCGCATGATTTCTCCGGGTCATTGTAGAAGCCGCAAGGGCAAGGATTTGATGCCGCGACAAGTATGAATTTTGCGGGAAAATGCGCCCGCCCCTTCGCGCGGGCAAGTGAGATCGAGCCGCTCTCCAGGGGCTGTCTTAATGATTCTAGGATATCGCGGTGGAATTCTGGAAATTCATCGAGAAAAAGTACGCCGCGATGCGATAATGTTATTTCTCCGGGCTTAAGGCTGGCCCCTCCGCCTATGAGAGCCGGCTCGGACGAAGAATGGTGGGGAGCGCGAAATGGGCGGGTTGTTATAAGGGGATTTTTGGAATCAACCATACCGGCCATGCTGTATATTTTGGTAACCTCGAGCATTTCCTCGTCCGTCATTTTAGGTAAAATTCCCGCGAATGCTTTCGCGAGGATTGTTTTTCCAGAGCCCGGCGGCCCCTGCATCATAATATTGTGGCCGCCAGCTGCCGCGATCTCAAGCGCCTGTTTCGCGGTTTGCTGGCCGCTTATTTGAGACATATCCACCCCGTAATGACCTTGCACTGGCTCAGCCCCCACGGGGGGCTGAGCAGAGGACAATGAGAAAAAGTTTTTTTTCTCATTTGTGTGCAAGGTCATTACAGGGTCTATCTCCCCCCTACCCTCAAGAAAACTTATGAGCTCCGTAATATTTTGCGGAGCAAAAACGCGTATCCCTTTCACCAACCCCGCTTCGTTTTTGTTTTGCCAAGGGACAACCACAGTGTTTATGCCTACCTCTTTTGCGAGCAGAGCAAAAGACAGAACGCCGCGAATTGGCCGCAAGTTTCCTTCAAGGCCGAGTTCCCCGGCGATGAGATAATTTTTAGAATCAAATCGCGCCTGATTTGACGTCAAAAGAAAGCTTAGCGCAAGAGGCAGATCGTACATGCCGCCTTCCTTTTTAAGATCCGCGGGAGCAAGATTTATAACGGTCCGCTTGTTAAACGCGCGGGGATGCTTAAAGCCGCAGTTTTTTAAGGCGGACGAAATTCTTTCTTTTGCTTCTTCAACTGTCTTGTCGGGCAGGCCCACAATCTGAAAAGAATTAAGGCCGATTGATGTATCGGCCTCCACTTCGACTATCTGCGCCTCAAGTCCATTGAGCGCGGCAGAGTATACTTTTGCGGGTTTGTTTTTCGCCATTATTTTCGGCACCTAAGACAAAGTTTCGCTTCAGGATACGCCTCAAGACGCTTTCTTGGTATTTTTGATTCGCAGTTTGAACACTTGCCATATGTGCCCTTTTTGATGCATTCCAGCGCCTCGCTAATTGCTTGTAACCTCAATTCGTACGAATGCTCAACAGGAAGGCGCGTCAAGTACTCCTGCACTTCATCCGCCTCTTCCTCGAGATTAACATTGGGATCTTCACGGCTATACTCCGGGTATTTGCTGTCCCAGTCCCCTTTCAGGGTCGGATCCTTTGTGGCAAATGTTTTGAGAGAGGCCTCAATCTCTCCCCTCGTTTTTTCTAGTTTATTCTTAAATTTTTCCAGGTCTTTTTTGTTCATACCCCCATCATATCAGGAAAAAAAAGAACTGCCAACAGAGGTTGGCAGTGAAGCGCTTGCACTGAGCGAGCGCAAGCGAGTCGAAGTGTGCGTACGCGATAGTAAAAAAAAGACGATTCCCAAGCTAGAGGCGTTTGGGCAGGGCTAAAAAGAAAGAACAAAGTTCGGGTCTCTCAAGGACCTAGTAACCTCTCTCCTTAGGTGATGTGGAGGCCTTAGGCCCTTGAGAGGAGCCATCATGCGGCTCTTGCCGATCATCGGGTGTTCCGAGGACCAGCGAGAGCTGAAAAGAACTGTCCTAGTAATAGGACACTTTTATGATACGGCAAGCTGTTATTTTTGTCAAGCCCACTGTTGTGGATAAATTGGGGACAACTTTAGTCCACGCAAATTTTGTTCGTAGAGATACAGCGCCTCCTGATTTTGAGGGCGCGGATGATGGAACACGAGCGCGTTGTCGTCGGCTATAAATTCGCGTCCTTCTATCCTGCGCATTTGCGCTGTCTTTAGGGCTCGCTCTAAAGCGCAAGCTACGGTCTTTGGGAAAAGCCGCTCAACATAACTTTTTATAAGATACGCGAGGCGTGGATTTGCGGGGACTGCCTCTAAATGCAAAGATTTTTTTCTATCAAACGCGGGGGCGTATGATTCTTCTTGCCAAACAGGCACAAAAGTAGAGCAGATATGCGCAGAGAAAAGATGGTCGGGCCGTAGCACCTGCTCGCCATCTGATATGTAGTGGTTTAGACAGATTCGGTCGCTGACAAATTTCCCGTGCCGTCTTTTGCCAAGGATGTGCATAAGCGCGCTTACAAGGACCCTGGTTGTCCATATATGGCCTCCTTTTGCGGCAATAAGCACGTCAATATCGCTGTCTTTATTTGTTGTGTGGAGCGCGAGAGATCCTGTTATGGCGATCATCCGTACATACGGCAGGAACGATATAATTTTGGCCATTCGCCTTGCAATGCGCAATTTTTTTATGCCCGTCTTGCCTCCCTCCATCCTTTTTGCGTAGGCCGCGGTATTTTTTTTTAGAAAATAAAATCCTCTTTTGCGGTCAATATACGTCCCAAGATAACTCCATTCATTTTCCAATATCTTTAAAAAATGGCTGAATTTTAGTAAGGGCAATCCCTTCGTGGCGGGTGTTGCCACGAGATATTTGTATAGTTCAATTTTAGTGAGAGGGACTCGTCCCACCGCATCATAAAAAGCGAGAGTATGAATTATGGATTGCAAGACGGGGTTCATTTTAAGGCATCCACTGCGGCCCGCGCCGCGTCTTTGGATGTGGCTATAATAAGGTGAGTATCAGTGAGAATCCAATCCAGGGAAGTAGTGGAAATTGGGAGATTTACAAAAGAAACGTCAAAGTTTTTGTATTTGCCGCGAGCAAATTGCGCGCTTGCCCCGCGAAGCCCGGAGGGCGAAGCGGGGCCTGTCTTCGTGGGCAGGGCAAGCATTAGCGGGCCCAGATCATCAATAATTGTTTTTTCCCATTCCTTCATAACGCTAAACGCTATATCTTTTGTAAGCGCGCCTTCATCCAGGGCTGGGAATTGTATTACTATGCCAATTCTTGGCCCATAGCAGGATAAACTTACAATTCCGGCCTCGTCGCATAGTTTTCGGGCTTCTATTCCTTGGGAGTAGAGATACAGCGTGAAGTTTTTATGGTCATAAAGTATGGGCGGAGCATCAATTTGGAGCACTTCAAAAATCTCCAAGAGAGTTAGATATCGCGTTTCTTTCCCGGTAGAAAACTTTATAGGAATATATGCGAGCGATTCCGGAAGAAATTTTGTTTCCGCGAGGGCATCAATCTTGGGCCTTAAGTCGTCGTAACCAAGACCGGAAAGCTCAATTGTCTCTGTTTCAATGGTTTGAATAAGGGCTTTCGGTGGCGGCTGTTCGCTGATTTTTAACGCTGGCGGAGGAACCGGGGGCGCTTCGGGCTTGGAAATTTTCCAATATATGCCATAGACAAGGCCAATAATAACTGTGGCCAGAAATCCCGTAAGGAGAATAAAACGAAATTTGCCCTGCCTTACCGGCACGGGCTTGGCAGGTTCGCCTCGCCTCGCACTAGGCGTTGTGGGGCTACGTTTCACGGGTAAACCCAAGATCTCTTCGGGAGTTCTTTTGATTTTTTCTTCAGTTTCTGCTCGCTCGCGCGCTATAGCGGCAGGAGGCGGTTTGGGTATAAAAGAGGGCTCGCCTGTGGGCAAATTTAGCGGAGGCCCCTGAACCACGCGGGGTTCGGGGCGAGGCATCTTTTCCCGGAAGGGGGCCTGCCTGCCGATAGGCATGGCCTGTCTCGCCGAGTCAAGGCGGGTCGTTTCTAGGGGCTCTATCGGAAGGATGTCGTCAAGCGTCTTTCGAATGGGAGCTTCTGCCACGCGAATGGGAGCTTCGGTTTTTCGAGCCGGAGCTTGTGCCACGCGAACGCGCGCCTCCGCGAGTATATCGCTAAGCTTGCGTTCTTCATCTGACACCCTTTTTGGTAGTTGAACCTCTGCTTTTTTGGGGGGGAGCGGCGGCGTTTGAGGAGATAGCTTCCCTCTTGCCCGCTCCAAGTCCCTAGCCATTGTGCGTATATGATATTGTTCCGTGTTCCCCTCCATAAATTATCTAGGAAGATTTTAGATTTTTTGCGGATAGGGCAATTTTGCCTTGTTCGTCTATTCGTATTACCTTTACACGTATATTATCCCCTAATCTGACCACATCTTCAACCCTTTTTATGTACTTGTCGGCTAACTCCGAAACATGCACAAGGCCTTCGTGCTTGGGAGTTAGTTCTACAAAAGCGCCAAATTCGGCAACTTTAACTACTTTTCCCAAGAATTCCTCCCCTATTTTAATTTCCCTTGTTATGTTTTTTATCCATGCGATGGCCTTGTTCGCGGCCCCTTCATTTTCGGACGCGGCGGCGACAAAGATTTTTCCATCATCCTCTATGTCTATGGATAATACGCCAGTTTCATCAATTATTTCATTTATGACTTTGCCTCCGGGCCCTATCACATCGCGTATTTTCTCCGGATTTATCTGGAGCACGAGAATTCGCGGAGCGTATGGCGAAAGCTTTTCGCGCGGGCCCGCGATTTTATTAGATATCACGTCAAGTATTTGCGTGCGAGCTTTTTTTGCCTGCGCGAGGATTTTTTCAATCATTTCCATCGTAACGCCATCTATTTTAACATCCATTTGTATCGCTGTTACGCCTATATTCGTGCCCGCAACCTTAAAGTCCATATCGCCGTGATGATCCTCCGGCCCCTGTATGTCTGTAAGCACTTTGAACTTACCGTTTTTGCCGGTCATAAGGCCCATCGCGATGCCGGCCACCGCTTTTTTAACGGGAACACCCGCGTCCATCAAGGCGAGGGATGCGGCGCAGGCAGATGCCATAGACGAAGAGCCGTTTGAGGAAAGAATTTCAGACACAATGCGTATTGTGTAAGGGAATTCGTCCTTGGACGGTATGGTCGGAGTAAGGGCCTTTTCCGCAAGCGCCCCATGTCCTATTTCCCTTCTGCCGGGGCTTCTCATGGGAGTTACTTCTCCAACAGAAAAGCCGGGGAAGTTATAATGCAGCATAAATCGCTTCTTATACTCCTCCTCCATTTCATCAATAATCTGTTCGTCCCCCGGGGGGCCGAGGGTAACGGTCGCAAGCGCGTGGGTATTGCCGCGCATAAACATGCCGGATCCATGGGTCCTTGGAAGCAGGGCGATATCGCAGTTTATATCGCGCAATTCATCAAGTTTTCTCCCATCCACCCTTTTTTCTTTTTCAAGAATATTTTCGTGGACAAGCTCGTTTACTTTTTCCTCAAAGTAATCGAGCCCCAAAGACGCGTTGCCCTTGTTCGACTCGCCGTATTTCCCCGTAAGAAAGGCTCCGAGCTCCTCTTTGAGCTTGCTTACCGCGTCCATGCGCTCTTTTTTAAACTCTTTAAAAAGAGCGTCTTCGAGCCGCTCGTCCAAAAAGGATTCTACCTCCTTTTTTAGAGCCGCGTCTATTTCAAAAAGAAGCACGTCTTTTTTGGGCAAAGCATTTTCCTTGGCGATTTCTTCTTCAAAGTCAATGACTTTGTGAATATATTTTTCTCCAAACTCTATCGCCATAAGAAGATCTTCTTCGGGGATTTCTTTCGCTTCTGCCTCTATCATATTGATTTTTCCTTTTGTGCCGGCAAGCGTAATCAAGAAGTCGCTCGCGTCCTCCTCCTGAATTGTGGGATTAAGTATGTATTCTTTGCCTATTTTTCCTACCTTTACCGCGCCTATGGGGCCATCCCAAGGGATGTCCGATAGGTATAGCGCGCTCGATGCCGCTATAAGGGCGGGTATGTCGGGATTATTTTTTGCGTCATACGAAAGCACTGTTATTACAATCTGTATGTCATTTCGTACGCGCATGTCAAAACGCGGTCTCACAGATCTATCTATCATGCGGCCTATTATAGTTGCTTCGTCAGACGGCCTGCCTTCGCGTTTTATAAATCGGGAGCCCTTTATTTTGCCCGCGGCATACAGTCTCTCTTGATAGTCAACAAGGAGCGGGAAAAAAGTGGTTCCTTCGCGTGGACCGCGAGACATAACCGCGGTCGCGAGAGCCACAGTTTCTCCGTACTGAACTATCGCGGACCCATTTGTTTGATCCGCCCAGTTTGCGAGCTTTATAGAGAGCTCGCGGCCTCCCAAATCCTGTTTATAAATTTTCGGTTTCTCCATTAGCGTTTTGGCAGAAGCGCAAGAGTAGCGAAGAGCAAATATTACGAGTTTCTAAATTCTAATTTATTCATCTGGGGGCTGAATAAATTACAATTTAGAAATTTATACTTGTTCTTCGTGCTCTTTTGCCTCTGCTCCTTTAAGTTTGCGTGTATTTCTTAAGAGGTATATCTCTTGGCTTTCGGAAAGATCCACAAAATCGTCGGCAATTTCGCGGAGCCGCCCTGACGCGCTTTTTCCGAATGCTATAACTTCTGTTTGCTTTCCTTGGTTTTTTAGGTATTCAACAAGCGGAATGAAATCTCCATCGCCGCTTACAATAACAATTACCTCTACGGAATTTGATAACCTTATCGCGTCTATAGCCATGCCCACGTCCCAGTCCGCTTTCTTCATGCCCCCGTAGTATATCTGCAAATCCTTTTCTCTGGTTTCTATTCCCAAGCGTTCAAGGGCCTCAAAAAATTGTTTTTCTTCGCCGCTTTCTGTGCGCACAACATAAGCAAACGCTCGAATAAGCTGTCGGCCGGCAACGGCGGCCTTCAAGATTTCACGGAAATTCACCCGGCGGTTGTAAAGATTTCTTGCCGAGTGGTACATATTTTGTACGTCTATGAATACCGCGACTCGTTGTGCCTTATGTTTTATTGCCATTTATGGTGAGCCTGTCGAACCATTACTTTTTGAGCCCTAATTTTTTCGCAACGCTATTGTATCTCCTCACACTTTCCCTTTTTAGATAATCCAAAAGATTCTTTCTTTTCGATACCATTTTCAAAAGCCCTCGCCTTGAATGGTTATCTTTTACGTGATTTTTCAGGTGTTTTACAAGCCGCTTTATCTCTTCGGTAAGAAGCGCGACCTGAACTTCCGCCGAGCCAGTGTCGCCTTTATGGAGCTTGTAATCTTCTATTATGTTTGTTTTTTGCTTTTGAGTAAGCATCTCATCTGAATAGTAGCATAACATTGAATTTCGGGCAAGTTTATAGTAAAGTAAGGCATAAGCGCCCATAGCTCAGTTGGTAGAGCAGCTCCCTCTTAAGGAGACGGTCGCAGGTCCGATCCCTGCTGGGCGCACTTGACAGAAATATGCCACCCAGGTCGCTAGGTGGCATATTGTATAATTTGCGTACTAGCGGCCAAAAATGCTGTCAAACCAGTTAGAAAATGCTTCGGCAGTTCTGTCTGCTATTTCGCGAGAACTAAATTCATTAACTCTTTCAAAGACGTTTGAAATAATTTTTTGCACCGCCTCCAGCGTTTCTTGCCGGCCTTCTATTTGGGGTTTGGGTGCTGGCGGCGGTTCGGGCGGAGGCGCCTGGTTTATATTTATGTTGACGGAATCGGTACTCTGAAGGCCGTTGTGGTCAGTGGCCGTAAGAGTCGCGGTATATGGGCCAAGAGGATAGGAGTGGCTTATGGTTCCCCCTTTTGTTATTTTTTGTATACTTCCATCTCCAAAGTCCAGCGATAAATCGGTTATGATGCCTTGTGAGCTGTCGGAAAATGTTACATCAAGCAGACCGGGATCTGGGCAGGGATCTGATCCGCAGCCATGCATGTAGCTTGTTGGATTTGCAAAAAACTCTGCGCGCGGAGATACTCGTATATAGTTATTTTTTTCTGCGGTGTGGCTTCCGCCGATCCCTGTAACCGTAAGGCGAACTGTATAAATATCATTTTGTTTATATGCGTATTTTGGTTCTGGTTCACTGCTTGTTTCGCCATCTCCAAACTCCCAGTACCATGAACAGTTCTCTCTGCAATTTGAGCTGTTGGTAAAGTTCACGCTTGTGCCGAGCGGACATCCCAGTGAAGAACTGCAGGTATCCGTAGAGAAGTCAGCCCGCGGGGCGACTTTTATATAACCTTCAACAAACTTTTCGCTTTCTCCCTCGGGTCCTTCGGCGTTTAATTTTATCGCGTACTCTCCGTTTTGATCATATATGTGGCTGACTGTTTGGCCAAGCTGAGCTGTCAAGGGCGAGGATCCGTCCCCAAAATTCCAAGAGAGGCTGCTTACTGTGCCTATTGAAGTATCATGGAAACGCGTGGTAAGTGGGACTATCCCGCTTGTTTTGTCTGAGGAAAAATTAGCTTGCGGGGGGAAAGCGATAGTTGTTGTCGTGCTGTGTTCCCCGCCCGGGCCGAGCGCAGTTAGCGTTATTGTATAGGGCTCCGCGCTTGAGTCATAGAAATATTTGGGATTTTCTACGGCGCTTGTGCCGAGGCCGTCTCCAAAATCCCATTTCCAGCCGCTGAAGTGGTCGTTTGGGTTGAGGGGGTTTAGGTCAGACGAGAATCGCAGGAGAAAAGACAGAAAAGACGAATTTTCGGTGACAGCGGTGAGTAGGCCGGATGGCGGGTCTGGAACAGCGGAAGCCGAAAAGCTCGCAATGGGTTGGATTGGCTTTGGATAAGCAAAAATATAGCTTACTTTACTCTCCGTATCCTGCATACCGGCAGGCAGGTCCTGCCCGCCGGGACCGAAAACCGTAAGCTTTACCCTGTAAGGTCCCGGTACCGCATAGGTGTACTGCGGATTTTTTTCAGATGAATCCTCTCTGTTGTCTCCGTCAAAGTCCCAGCTCCACCTTTCTATTTCTCCGGTAGATTTGTCTTGAAAGCGCACTTTGTGGGGCGAGCGGCCGTGAGTTTTATCTGCCGCAAAATCAGCAGTCGGCGCGTAATGTATGGTCTTTGTTTTTTTGCCGCTTGCGCCGTCTTGCGCCAGAACCAGCAAAGTTACAGTATGGGGACCGTTTGTTGTGTACGTATGCCCTGGACTTTGATCGGCGCTTGTCCCGCCATCGCCAAAGTTCCATTGCCATGAAATTATCTTTTCCCCAAGCGACAAGTCCGTAAAGCGCACTTCAAATGGCGCGACTCCGCTATCCGGCGAAGCGGAAAAGTCCGCGATAACTTTTCCGCCGAGTTCGCACGTAAAAGTCCACCATCCGCCTGATATTTCTCCGTCCTTGTGGGTAAGGCCCGTCCATTTTGCCGAGCCGATTAAGATAAAGAAAAGACTTATTAAAGTCCAGACAAGTAAAGTCAGAGCGTAGGCCGAAATTGCCAATACTATAGTTTTTTTACCTCTTTGATATGTGTCCACCGAGCCCCGCGAGAGCGCTATCATGAGTCCTCCAGCAACAATAGCAAGCGCTACAATAAAAGGCATAAGGCGCGAAATCACAAGATTTTTAATGGTGAAGATAGTATAGAAAAAATGGCATATGTTACAGTTCGCGCTTTCATCTACTGGGGTTCTATAGTCGTCGGCGTTTCTTCCGCACTGGACCAAGCCGACATCCGGGAAAATAGCAGCTTTCAGCACCGACGCGCTCGGAGTAAATTCGCTTGAAGGAGAGGTATTTTTGATTATTTCAAACTTTGTCGGACAGTTTATTTCCCTGTTTGGATCGCGCGCGTCCTCGCTGCTGTCAGTGCCGCTTTGAAGGTCATTGTTTAGGCCGTCTCTGCATTGCGCGGACGCGGCAATAGTCGGTCTTTTTTTGTCTATTGTCCCCTGTTTTATCACCTCATACTGTCCAATTGGCAAGTCGGCGTAGTATGCCTCGACTTGACCCACGGCCCTGTTTTCGTTTGTGGTCGCTTGTATTTTGCCGGGAGGTATTCTTCCGGTCGCAGGATCGGGGCTATACGCGGTGCAGTTGAAGCAGGTATTTTCCGCTGCGCCGGGGTATATGAGACCGCTAATATCGTAGCTCGTTGGCTCTTCGCCCGCGTCTCCGCCAAAAGTATTTTTCCAGTCCCCGGAAACAAAAGTATCAAGATCAAGATCGTTTATTGTGTCCGAAAGTTGTTTTAGCGCGGGCCTCAAAGAAAGTTCAAAGAAGTCCAGGGTAAAGGGGTTATCGTACCAGTCGGTGCCCGCTTGTTTTGGATAACCCGTAATTTCTTCCTTTGTGGTCTGATTTACTCCGATTCTTGCGGCCGCTACTCCTTCTCCGTCTTGGTCAAGGTCGTTTGATGTCGCGCCGAATGTTCGTATCCATTCTTCGTCGCGTTTGTCGTATGGCCAATCCCCGGGCAGTCCCCATCCGTATGGATTGTCGTAGAGATCACACGATTCAAGGTTGGGGTTGCAAACTTTGGGGCCGCAGCCGGATTTTGGGCTATACAAACGGTCCGCGTCGTAATCGCAAGGATCGCGATTTGTCCAGAAAGATGGAGCGATTTGCTGTATTTTGGACCAGTTCCAGTTATCGTCGCGCGATTTTATCGCGAAATAATGCTTGATATTGGCGCTTAATATGTTGGAAATATCGCCAAGGCGCAGATTCTTAAAATCCTCTCCCCTGTCATTCTCCGGGCCGACTCTCATACTTTCCGGGCTTCCCGGCGCTTTTGGAATTGGTTCATTGTGAATTATAGCGGTTGTTTCATTCCAGTTTTCTTCGGTTATCGGCTCCCTAGAATATCTAATATCATACCGGGAGGCCGGTATAATTTTGCTAAGCAACCTCGCAAACTCTTCGGGAGATGCCCAGTTTAAATTTCCGGAAAAGTAAGTGGGACCTGCGCCTGAAAGGCCTGAAATTACTGTTGGAGGAGTGGAATCTATTGTCCACTCCAGAGTTTTTTCCGCGGAGTTGCCAGCTTTATCACGCGCGCGTACCTTAAAAACATGTCTGCCGCCAGGAAAGATATTTTTGTATTCTTTTGGCGATTCACAAACGCCAAAGGGCTGCTCATCAAGCGCGCATTCTATACGATCTACTCCGTAAGCGTCCGAGGCAGAGAACCTAAACGATGCGTCTGTTTTTTGCGTAGGATCACTGCTGTTGGAGCTGATTGCAATTTGCGGCGGGGTAGTGTCTATGGTGAAAAATCTTTCGGCTTGAGTAATATGGCTAGCCGTGTCTGACGCGCGAATTCTGACGCCGCATGTGTTTGTGCCTTCTACATTGCACCATTCCTGTTTGATAAATGTTTCCTGAAAACTTTCTATTCCGCCCCGGCCTATCCAGCCTAGATCGCCATTTTTGGTATGAAGCGCTCCGAATTGGGGATCTCCCCCGATGTCGTTTGGGGTAGTGTCATTTATTTTGTAGCGCACCTTAAAGTCCGGCCTTAGGGGACTGCCCGCGTTTGGACTCACAAACTCTACGTCAAGCGCGGTAACATCGGGATGTCCGAAAGCATATATTTTACTGCCAAAAAGCGGCTCTACAAAAACAAAAAAAGCGATTATGACAGCGCCAAAAAGCAATAACTTCTTTTTATGAATTATATTTCTCCCCCCCATAATATTTATTTAACTCCGCACGAAAACTGCCACCAGCCGTCTGCGAGGCCGGTCCACTCCATTACTCCTATTCCAGAAAGTAGTGAGTTAAGCACCATCCAGCCCACGAATATCACGGCGTATCCCGCAAAAGTCCAGATTAGCATATCCTTCCCTTTTTGGGACTGGCCCGGATTGCCGCGGGAGGTGGCAAGCAGAAAGCCGCCGAAAAGCACGAACAGTACGGCAATCGAGGGCACAATTATTAATATAACCCAGTTTACGATGCGGTTTAGAAGAACAAAAAAATCACAGAACGTGCAGGGAGCCGATTCGTCTACGTCTATCGTTTTTAGATCGTTGGTTCTAAGCCCGCATTTCACAATCCCCTTTTGGGCCGCAGGTTCGCTTTGAGCTCCTGACGAGATCTGCTGTTCGCCGGTAGGCGCAACCGAACCAGTGTCTATTGCGGTAACGGCTTGTGCCGTAAAAGCAAACGCGGAAAAAGACAACGCCAAAGCAAATCCAGCCGTGATCGTAATTAGTTTTAATTTTCTATTTTTTGTTGCTAAAAACATCGTCTTTATTATAACAAAAAAACACAGCGAAAAGAACTGTGCATAAGTAATATGTGCCCCCGGCAGGAGTCGGGGGGGTCATCCGACCCCCCCGCAGAAGAGAGGATTAAGGCGCTCCGCGGCACATCCGCTGTTTGACTTATGGGTGTAGGGGTGTATAATGGAGGTATATACGGCTGTGATATAGTTTCCACGGCGCAAGGTCGACAATATTTTTACTGATATAATTGATATAATTTATGAAGAAATTTTTTACAAATAAACTCTCGTTACGGTTAGTTGTGGGCGTCTTCGCGTTCGCGGTTCTGATCGCCGCGGGGAGCATTGCCTACGCAACGCACTCGTGGGGTCCCTACCATTGGGCGGGGACGTCGAACCCCTTTACGCTGAAGCTCGGAGATAACGTTTCTGCGACGTGGGATTCACATCTTACGACGGCTTCCTACGACTGGAGCCAGTCGAATGTGCTCGATACAACCGTCGTTGCGGGTCAAGCCAAAGGGAACTGCCGCCCCACAAAAGGGCGGGTAGAGGTCTGCAGCAAGGCCTACGGCTATAACGGCTGGTTGGGCTTGGCCCAAATCTGGATTGATTCGAATAACCACATCGCGCAGGGCGTCTCGAAGATGAACGACACATACTTCAACGCCGCTCCGTACAACACGCCCTCGTGGCGGCAGTTCGTGATGTGTCAGGAGGTGGGCCACACGTTCGGTCTTGCCCATCAGGACGAGAACTTCGATAATTCGAATCTCGGCAGCTGCATGGACTATACGTCGAATCCCGACGGCCCGCCCTCGAACCTGAATCCGAACACGCATGACTTCGATCAGCTCGCATCGATCTACGCGCACCTCGACAGCTACACCACACTTCTTGCTTCGGCTCCGAGCGGACCGGGCAGGAGTGGTCTTGCTCCGGGCGCGGATGTCTCCAATCCGAGTGAATGGGGAACGGTCCTTCGCCGCGACGGCCAAGGTCGTCCGTCTCTCTACGGGCGCGACCTCGGTAACGGCGAGAAACTCTTCACCTTCGTTCTCTGGGCTGAATAACGATTTGATTTGAAAGAGCGATCCAACAACTCCTCCGCCTAGACGGAGGGGTTGTTGCGTTGTAGCGGAGCTTGCGTACGCTTAAAACGAGATTATGAACACCAAAAAGGGAAAAGCCGCCCGGTCGTATGACCGGGCGAACCAAGGCATAGTGCCCCCGGCAGGAGTTGAACCCGCATCACTGGTTCCGAAGACCAGTACTTTATCCGTTAAGCTACGAGGGCGCGTTCAAATTATACCACATTCCTGCCTTGCTGAAAAGCGTGATTACGCCTACAATGAAAATATATTATCCGTTTTTTTACCTCACCCCATGGGGTGAGGTAGTAAGAACGCGAGGTTATTTATGACCATACCCAATGAAGTAAAAACCATACTGGAAATCCTTGAAAAAGCAGGATTCGAGGCCTATATAGTCGGCGGTTGCGTGCGCGACCTTTTGCTTGCCCACCGAAGCCTTGCTATGCCCTTCCGTAGCCTTGTGCGAAGGAGGGGCGAAGGAGGGCTTGCCGTTGAGCCAAAAGATTGGGATATTACAACAAACGCAAAACCAGATGAAGTGCAAAAACTTTTTCCGGACAGTTTTTATGAAAATAAATTCGGCACAGTGGGCGTGAAAACTGATTCAAAAAAGCCGCAATTAGAGGTTGTGGAGATTACGACTTATAGAACAGAGGAAAAATATACGGACAAGCGCCATCCTGACGAAGTGCGATTTACCGCGTCATTAGACGAGGATTTGAGGCGGAGAGATTTTACGATAAACGCAATTGCGATGACCAAAGAGGGCAAGATCACCGATTTATTCAACGGCCAAGAGGACCTTAAAAACAAACTTATACGCGCGGTGGGGGAGCCAAAAGACAGGTTCAACGAAGACGCGCTTAGAATGGTGAGGGCGGTAAGACTGGCTACGGAGCTCGGGTTTTCCATTGTTGAAGCTACATTTGAGGCGATAAAAGAAAGAGCCAAATCAATAGACCTTATCGCGAAAGAGCGTGTACGAGATGAGTTTATCAAGATTATTGACTCCAAGAACGCGTATGACGGCGTTCTTCTCTTGAGAGACTCCGGTCTCCTCCACGTTATTTTGCCGGAACTTGCCTTTGGCATAGGCGTGGGGCAGAATAAACATCACATCTACACCGTCTTTGAACATAATCTCTTATCTCTAAAATGGGGTGCGGAGCACGATTATCCTTTTCATGTGAAACTTGCGGCATTGCTTCATGACGTTGGCAAGCCCCAGACTAAAAGAGGGGATGGACCGGACTCAACTTTTTATGGGCACGAGATTGCCGGAGGAAAAATTACAAGTAAAATTTTGCGGCGCCTCCGTTTTCCGTTGAAATTAGAAAACAATATAAGCATGCTTGTCAAGCACCATCTTTTTTACTATAATGTGGGCGAGGTCACCGCGAAATCAGTACGTCGGCTTGTGGCAAAGGTGGGCCCGGAGAATATGGATGACCTTATAAAGGTGCGTATTTGCGACAGAATGGGGTCTGGCGTGCCAAAGCCGGAGCCCTATCGCCTTCGGCATTTTCAGTATATGGTGGAAAAGGTGCAGAAAGACCCAATTTCGGCGAAGTTGTTAAAGATAAATGGCGATGATGTAATGGAGCTTTTGGGAATTGAGCCGGGGCCTAAAGTGGGGCAAATATTGGCCATTTTGCTTGATGAAGTGCTGGATGAGCCAAAGCGAAATACTAAGAAATATTTAAAAAACAAGGCAGAGGAACTTGGGAAATTGCAAGATCGCAAGTTGGGAGAACTTACCCAAAAAGCGAGGGAAAAAGGGCAGGAGTTTGAAAAAGCCGTGGATGAGGAGGTGAAGGAGAAGTATTGGGTAAAGTAAACGGGGCATAGTGTAGCGGCAACACGCATCGTTCGGGACGATGAGACGCTGGGTTCAACTCCCAGTGCCCCGACAAGTTTACAGCAAATGGGCCTGTAGTTAAGTGGCAAAACGCCGCATTCGCATTGCGGAGGCGGGAGTCCGATTCTCCCCAGGTCCACATTTTAAGATTTCCGCGAATTTTTCTTGAGCCATTTGGCGATTTGAGGGGTGTACAGTTTTTTTATTTTTTGGCTAATGCTTCAAGCGCAGGGCGATATCTATTTATAAAATCATAAGTAAATTTAACAATCCTCTTATCCGACCGTGATAACTTTTTACCCTTAATACCAAGTTCGAAAATAAACAAGGCCTCATTTGGGAGGCCTATTCTATTGGTCAAATAGTGTCATCGGACCGCGGTTTGGTCGGTATCTTTTTCGATGCCGAGCTGCAAATGCGGAACGAGGCCGCTTCGGCAAGAAGCGCAACCGCCAGCACGAATACGTACCATGCAATCCAAGGCATGGCCGCTTCGGATCCTTGCTGCGAAAGGTGCGTATAAAATTTTGCCCATACAATAACGCCTGCGTAACACAGAGAAGCGGCGAGGACGGACGCCCACAAATGTGTACTATATGGGAGCGGGAAACTTCGTTTTCGCAATGTTGCCAAAAGAAATACGTCGATAACTATAGCGGGAACGAAAATAGGGAAAGGAGGAAGGATTCTGCGCGGATCATCACCGGCTATGTCAATGGTGCCAAGAAGCAGGCCGATACCGACATAGTAACCCCAAGCAATAAGCGAGGCTATAGTGGCAAAACCGGGTCGTTGCGTCACATTTACTGTGAGTAAAGCCAGAAAGACAATAGTTCCGGTTATCGCGATGGGATAGGAAAACGATGGGCGCGTAGATGTTATAAACTGCGCCATTCCTGGCGCATCGAAGTCAACAAAGAAAAACAGCGCGACAAAGAATATCGAAGCGAAGAAAAACATAAGCCGCATGGCTGACCACGAAAACCATCCGGAGTGTTTTTTGCGATTCGCCTCAAGTAAGGCGAGGCCAAGTAAAACGCTTCCCATGCCAAAGAATATGGCGACGTGAGGCGGGCTCCAGGCAGTCATATCTGTGCCGAAAATCCAGTGCCAAGATTCGTCAAATGCCCAACCTAGTGGGATCGAAATCGCTCCAAGCACGACAACTTTTAGACTATTTCGCTCTCCGGAAGAAAGACGGCCGCCGCGCAGTATAAAAAAGGCAAGCATGCCAGAAAAGATATACAGAAAGAACCCACCCGCGACTATAAGATGAGGTACCGCAAGAAGCGTATGCCCGCGCTGGACATGTATCAGTTGGTCCCACGGCCCCCCAACAGCATAGAGCAAGGCCCCAAGAAGGCCCACCGGAATTATCATTTTTTCCGCAAAAATCGTTCTCTCGCGCGTATTCATTAGCCCTCCACCTCCGTATTATTCTAACAAAAAGGCCAGACGCTATGCGTTGGCCTCTGATTACTTGTTGTTCCGCTAATCAGTAAACTGTATCGGGCGGCACACTCCAAT
The DNA here is from genome assembly GCA_964374025.1 of uncultured Candidatus Saccharibacteria bacterium. Taxonomy (GTDB): domain Bacteria; phylum Patescibacteriota; class Minisyncoccia; order Spechtbacterales; family HO2-43-30; genus JBASTI01. The sequence goes on along the minus strand of CAYJWU010000004.1, from coordinate 8,469 downwards.
GACGCGTGCGGTAATATAGGAGAAGAGCGACCCCATTGTTCGCACTAACACTGCGAGAAGGAGAAGAGCAAATACTGCCCCAATCAGCGAACCTATAACGACTCCGGCCCATTTACCCATACCTACGGTTGGCGGTGGGATATGTTGGATGGATGCGCCGGCGCCGGAAAGCGTTAGTCCAGCGGCAAGCCCGCCTATGAGCATAAGGGCAAACACAGTCGGCCCGACAAATTGATGGCCCGACTTAAAGGCTAGCTCTGTGCCCTTATCCCCAAAGATGTTCAGACCACTTAGCCGTGCGCCGCAAAACCATCCAAACAATAGGATTATTGTTGAAACGACATAAATAAGCATTTTAGCCAGGGGTGTGCCGCATAGGCCGTGGAACAACCTTGCCCAGTATTCGCATTCGCTTCGGGCTTTGAGCGGCTCTTTACCGAAGTTTGCCCATGTATTGAGCCGGTAATGCCAGCTTTTCTTTGAAATAGTGACTTCGCGCAAGGCGAGTTCGCCTGCTTTCTCTTTAATTTTTGAAAGAGCAACGCCGATCATTCCCCAAACAGACAAAAGCATGAAAAAGAACAGAACAGCAGCGGTTGGCCAGAAATACGATTTAGGTAGCAAGGGATCATCGGCGTATTGAGTGGGTGCGAAGGCGAACAGAGACAAGAACCCCACAGCCACAAGTTCAAAAGCAAACGGTATTGAGTATCGTGAGTATCGGTTCATTAATCCCACCTCCTCGTGTTTCTTGGAGCCATTGTTGCATGTAGCAAAAGTTTTGTCAAGTTTGTGTATGACGAAGCGCTTGTCCGAAGCGGTAAAATTTGGTATTTGTATAGCAATATGCACAAGATAGTAATCCTAGATTTTGGAGGACAATATTGCCATTTGATATCAAGGCGAATACGGGACGCCGGTGTATTTGCCGAGGTCGTGCCTTCGGATATTTCCGCGGAGAAAGCAAAGAAAGGCAAAGACATAAAAGGGATTATTCTTTCAGGCGGGGCGCGGTCTGTGTACGAAAAAAACGCGCCGAAGTTCGATAAAAAAATTCTGAATCTCAATATTCCCATTTTGGGAATCTGCTATGGCCACCAGCTCATTGCCCATCTCCTTGGAGGGCGGGTTGTTTCCAGCAAATCGGGCGAGTACGGACTCGCGACCCTTAAAAATACCGGCAGCCATATCGGGATTTTTTCAAAAATTCCAAGAGCGCACCCCGTCTGGATGAACCACGGGGACGTGGTTACGGATTTACCAAAGGAGTTTGCGTGCCTTGCCTCAACAAACCATTCCCCAGTTGCCGCGTTCGCGAATCCGGGTAGAAAGATATTCGGAGTGCAGTTTCATCCAGAAGTAAGCCATACAAAGTACGGCCAAAAAATTTTGGAAAATTTTGTATTTGACGTGTGCGGCTGCAAAAAATCGTGGTCATCTAGGGCAATTATTAAAGACATTATTACAGACACAATGTCTATAATAGGGGACAGTCGGGCAATAATCGGTCTTTCGGGCGGCATTGATTCTTCTGTCGCGGCAGCGCTTGTCGGCAAAGCCATCGGCAAGAACCTTGTTGCCGTATATGTGGACACGGGCCTTATGCGGCATAATGAGACCGAGACCCTCAAGACGACCTTCGCAAATTCAGGGCTTTCGCTCCGTATCGTAAAGGCAGGTTCCAAGTTTTTCAAAAAGCTTAAGGGCGTGACATCGCCCGAGGGTAAGCGAAAAATCATTGGCAAACTTTTTGCAGATATTTTTTCTGAAATAGCGAAGAAAGAAAGAGCCGATTTTCTTATTCAGGGGACTATTTATTCTGACAGGATTGAATCCGGCATTACAAAACACTCATCTCGGATAAAGTCGCATCACAATGTGGGCGGATTACCAAAGAATATGAAATTACGGCTCTATGAGCCGCTTAGAGATCTCTACAAAGACGAAGTGCGATCTATCGCCAAATCCCTCAAGATGCCGGAGGAAATAACTTTGCGGCAGGTATTCCCGGGGCCGGGCCTTGCGATACGCATTATCGGGGAGGTGACACCAGAGAGGGTAAAAATCGTAAGAGCGGCGAGCCGTATCGTGGAAGAGGAGCTTCAAAAGACGAAACACTGGCCGCATATCTGGATGAGCTTTGCCGTACTTCTTCCCATAAAAAGCGTGGGCATTCAGGGGGACAAACGCACGTATAAATATCCCGTTGTCGTGCGGATAATTGAATCAAAAGACGCAATGACGGCAAATTTTAGCAAAATCCCCCATGATATTCTTGAAAAAATTTCTACCCGCATTACGAATGAAGTCAAAGAGGTGAATAGGGTAGTGTATGACATTACAAACAAGCCCCCGGGGACTATGGAATGGGAATGAGACCCGGTTGGCACACGAGGGTGGCCCTGGATACGCATAAATAGGCGCAGTCCCGTACCAAGCTTTGCTTTGGTTCGGGACAAGCCCCCGGGGACTATGGAATGGGAATGAAAAATTACGAAACCATTGACATAATTGTCGAAATGTAATAGAATGGAAACAGTTAAAATTAAGTAAAATGAACAAGAATTTTATAAAAAACCCGTTATTGATAGTAACTGCCGTAGTTGCCGTTTCGGTGCTAGTTGGCGTTGCCGTTGTTTTTGAATATAAACAACCCAAGTCATCTAATCTTACCGCGAACATCTCTTCCAGCGAGATTGTCCAAGTAGAACCTGCCAAAGAGCCGTCAGCCGAGGTAGTACAAAGCGAACCGCCATCTTCTGCCACAGAACCCCAAATCCAGGAAGAAGAGCTAAAAGTAGTAAGTAAGCCGGCAGTAATTAAGCCGAAAGTTATAAGCTCCTCAAGCAATCCTATTGTAAAAAATACTAATCTCGACTCAAGTAACTTCATAGTTAGCCCCTCGTCCGTAGCGGCTGGGAAGAGCGTGACAGTCACTGTTTCTGTTCCCGGTGCCGGGGACTTATCTCGTATTTGGCAGATGGATGTATATTTGGAGAGTCCAACCGGACTTAACACTGTCCAGGGAAGTATTGCTAGTATTGACGGCGAGGGAAGGCGGTTTGGGGATATCGCTATCCCATTGGGCGTCGAGCTTGGCACATGGATAGTAAAAACTGTGGCGCTTTTTGACAACACCGGCGGCATAACTTCGTACCATTTCGGCACGGATATTTTTACCACTTTTACCGTCACAGCGCCTTAAAAATGTACAGAGGAGGAGGGAAGAATGCTTGAGATCAGAAACGCGACACTGCCGAATGATCGGAAAGAAACAATACTCATTGGCGGCCCAAAAATCATAGTGATAAATAAGGGCGTAAGATACGCGGATGCGGCGTGGATAGACGGCGAGGGCCTTCTTGCCCTGCCCGGGCTCATAGACCCGCATGTGCATTTTAGGGTGCCCGGGGGGGAACATAAAGAGGATTGGGAGCATGGCGTAAGGGCGGCGATCGCGGGCGGTGTAACAACTGTCTTTGATATGCCGAACACCAATCCTCCGCTCACCACGCAGAAAAGATTAGAGAGAAAGGCAGAGTTGGTAGGGGAGAGGGATATTGACTACCGCTTCTGGTTTGGCGCGACGAATCATAATATCCACGAAATAAGGAAAGTGGCTCGCGATCCAAGGATCATAGGCGTTAAGATCTACATGGGCTCGTCTACCGGCAGTCTGCTTGTAACTGACGAAGCGGTGCTTGAGAAAGTTTTTAGGGCGTGCGCAAAGATGGATATTATCGTGGGCGTGCACGCGGAAGACGAAACCGTCATGCGCCTGCATCGCTACTCCATGAAGGGGCGCGATCCAAAAATAGAAGACCACTGCTTTATTCGCCATACGCTCGCAGAGGTAACCGCGGTAGAAAAAGCCCTTAAAATACAGGACAAGACAAAGTGCCGTCTATATTTTTGCCATCTTTCAACGCCCGAAGCGGTTGAGCTCGTCTCAAGCACGAAGGAGCGGGGCAGTACGGTATATGCCGAAGTATGCCCGCATCACCTTTGGCTGTCTGACGAGCGGCTTTCGGGCGCGGGTCTTTCAAAGAATTTTTACAAAATGAACCCGCCTTTGCGAAGCAAAAAACAGATGGAAAAATTGCGCCAGTATGTGTGCGATGGCCTTGTGGATACTATTGGCTCGGACCACGCGCCGCATACGCGCGAAGAAAAGATGTCTCCCTGCGGGAGATCTCCCGAAGGGAGACGCGAAGAGTACGACGATATTCCAAGCGGAGTTCCGGGTGTTGAGACGACCCTGCCGCTCATGTTCCAATTTGTCAGGGACGGAAAAATGAGCATTGAAAGATTTATCGCCCTTACATCCGAAAACGCCGCGAAGATTTTTGGCCTTGAGCACAAGGGGAAGATCGAGGCTGGCTACGACGCGGACATTGTGCTTGTTGATTCAAATAAAGAAGTGCCATTCCGCCATCAAGACATGGCTACAAAATGCGAATGGACTCCGTATATTGGGATGTCGGCAACGGGCTATGTTAAATTTGTGATCGCCCGGGGAATAATTGTTGGGTGCTCAAAGTAAAACTAATCGCTCCGTTTAATCGGGGCGTTTTTGTTATATGCATACTGGAAATTTTGTGATAAAGATATAGGTATGAAGGTAATAATATTGGCGGGTGGCAGGGCAACGCGCCTGCCCGAGTCCGCGAAAGATATCCCCAAGGCGCTTGTTGATATGGGGGGTAAGACAATTTTAGAACATCAGCTAGACCAGCTTGAAAAGTACGGATTTTTTGATGTGCGCCTCGCTTTGGGATATAGGTCGGAGCAAATTATAGAATGGCTGCGCAATCGTCAGTTGTCAATTGTCAACGGTCAATTGTCGCTCGACTATGTTATAGAGCCAGAACCGCTTGATACAGGCGGCGCTATCAAATTTGCCTCCAAGGACCTCAAAGAACCCTTTATGGTACTGAACGGTGATATTTTGAGCGATATTAATTTTAAAAGTTTTCACGCTCGGTTTAAACAAAGACCCGAAGAAAATATTATGGCCGTGCACCATACGCCCGACGCGCGAAGCTATGGTATAATAAAAAAGAGGGGAGGGAGAGTGGCGGAATTTTTAGAGAAGCCATTCGACCCGATCCCCGGGCACATAAACGCGGGGTTTTATGTTCTTTCCCCGGAAACTTTAAAAAATATCAAAGAAAAAAGGTTCTCAATTGAAAAAGATGTTTTCCCCAAAATCGCGGCGCAGGGGAAATTAGGTTATTATATACACAAGGGCTTTTGGACCGACGCGGGCACGGAAGAGCGGCTCAAGGAAGCAAAAGCCCGCCTTAAAGATGGCATACTTTAATCTTGAAGATATAAAAAGGATAAAGATAGGAGGCGCTATCTCAATGTTCCGGCGAATCGGCCCTGCGAGCATTTTAGCAGTTACCGTTGTCGTTGTGTTTGTTGTTATTTATATATTTCAAAAAGCTCCCGGAATACCCGGAATAAAAGAAACGCCTACGCCCCAAAAAGTTTTAGACGAACAAACTAAAAAGCAGATTTTGGAAGGCTTGTCCGCGCCTCCGGGCGCTTCGCAATATACGGACGAAGAAAAGCGGCAAATTTTGGAAAGTTTATCAGCGCGCCCAGGTCAACCCGCCCTTAGCGAGGACGAGAAAAAAGTAATACTGGAGTCATTAAGCGCGCCAAAGTAAATGTTTTTTCTCAAAAAATTTTTCAATTCTACAATCCTCGGCCTTACATTCGGCATCCTTGTTGCAAGATGTGGTGGGGCGGCATAGATATGTTATAATGGGGTACATGAGGGTAAAGAAAAAGCAAAAAAAGAACCAGCATATTCGATTCCGCCAGTCTTTGTTTTGGGATGTTGATCCCAAAACGATTGATCCCCAAAAGCATGCTCGCTATATCATTGAGCGCGTACTTGAGTTTGGAAACGACGAAGAGGTTCGGTGGCTTGCGCGTTACTATTCTCCCGAAAAAATCAAAGATACCATTCGTCGCTCTCGGGGAGTGCTTCACGAAAAAACAAAGGCATTATGGTCTCTCGTATTTCAATAAAAAACATAACGCTAGAAGAGCTTTACCTAGATAAACTTCCCCGAGAAACACGCCGCGCTTTTTTATATTGCGCCGAATTAAAATTTTTATCCAAGGGGCAGTGGTATCTTGCCGGGGGCACGGCGCTTGCGCTTCAAATGGGGCATCGGCAATCCGTGGATCTTGATTTTTTTACACCTTCCACTAAATTCCGAGAGTTTGCCTTCGAGCGCGAGCTAATCGCGACGGGTAAGTGGACAACAAGTTTGCGGCAGAGGGGCACAATATACGGAACGCTTATGAAGGCAAAGATGAGCTTTATAGCTTATCCGTTTTTCCAACCATCCATCGAGCGTATAGGCGTCGGCAACATACGTATGCTTGGGCAGCAAGACATCGCGGCAATGAAAATAATCGCTGTCAGTCAGCGCGGCCGAAAGAGGGATTTTGTTGATCTCTATTGGTACTGCGCCAACCGCGAGACGCTTTCGCAAGTTATTGTACGCGCGATCAAGGGCTACCCGGGCCAAGAACAAAATATGGTGCATATTCTCAAAAGCTTAATTTATTTCGATGACGCTGACCAAGACCCGATGCCCAAGATTTTTTTTGACGCAAGCTGGAGGGAGATAAGGGGGTATTTTAAGCGCGAAATCCCCAAGATAGCAAAAGAATTTTTAGGATTGCGCTCATAATGAAATCTTTCTCAAAATCCACCATCCTCGGCCTTACTTTCGGCGTCCTTATCGCGGGATACGCTGTTTTCGCGTACACGCCTCCGACTGTAGCGCCGCCGGGAGGGAATGTTTCGGCGCCTTTGAATGTAGGTTCGGGCGCGCAGGTAAAATCAGGAGGATTATGGGTAAATAGTTTGGGAGTTGACGGCGGAGTACAGATAGGGGGAAGGATCGATGCGTCTGGAAATATCTGCACCGTCGGAGGTAAGTGCCTGGAAGAGTTATCTGGTCGCGTTTCAATCCTCGAGGGGCAGGTTATAGGCACTGATACGGACAAAGATGGAATAGCCGATCCCTCAGATTGTGCTCCGAGCGATAATACAAGGTGGCAAAATCTTGGATGCTACATAGACAATGACGGGGACGGAGTGCGTTCAAGTTATACTTCAACAGTATGCTCTGGTTTATCTTGCTCCGGCTCTACAGGAAGCCCTGGAACCGATTGTGCCGCCACTGATAGCACAAAATGGCAACTCCTTACGGGGTACGCGGATAGTGATGGCGATACTCGCACATTACCCGGAACAAGCGTCTGTAGCGGAGCTAGTTTGCCTTCGTCTTATCTCCCTATCGCTTCTTCCCTAGATTGCGATGACACCTGCGCTACATGTTATCCGGGGTCAACCTCATACACCGCAAGCCCCGATGGCAAAGACCAGGACTGCGATGGTGTAATAGACCAAAAAATTTCCAACTCTACGAATAATTGCAGTGCCGCGCCACGATGCAGCGATCTAGCGTATGGCTCATACATTGCCAAGGGGAGCCTTGCCTCCGCATGCAACGCCCATTGTGGCCCCGCTGGCGGCACTGCAACCTGCGTTAACGCCGAACAACCATGGAGCCCAAAATGTACCTCTATAAACTTCTCTAACTGCGCTCTGTCCGGATTTGCGCCTAGCGGGGATGTTGCGTGCGAACCTGCATACGGCCCAATACTATGCACCTGCAACCCTGCATATCGCTAGCGGATTAATTTTATGAAAAGTTTCTCGCTTTCTACAATCCTCAGCCTTACATTCGGCATCCTTGTTGCAGGATTTGCTGTTTTTGCGTTTCTCTGGCAGGATTTTGCGCCAGACATTGCAAAAGCAGGAACAAACGACAATGTTTCTGGGTGGGCGTGGTCAGAAAATATCGGGTGGATTAGTTTTAATTGTACGGACCAAGGGACGTGCGCAAGTGTTGATTATGGAGTGAATGTTGATTCTTCGACCGGTAATTTTTCAGGATATGCGTGGTCAGAAAATATTGGATGGATAAAATTTGATCCGGATGGGCCCTACCCCGAAGCGCCTCTCATTTCGGCAACTCTCAATCTAACGTCCAACGAGGTTTCTGGATGGGCTCGGGCTTGCGCGGGCGCCGCGAACCCAGATTGTACGGGAGGAACTAATCCGAACTCCGGCGGCTGGGATGGATGGATAAAAATGCGTGACACATCCCCGAATTACGGAGTTTCGTGGAATCCTAGCACGAAAGAATTCAGCGGCTTTGCGTGGGGGAGTGATGTTATCGGTTGGCTAAGTTTCAATTGCGCGGACCTTACAGTGTGCAGCGCTTCAAATTACAAGGTTATCGCGAATATAAACAGTCCCCCCACCGCCTCGGGTCTCTCTGTATTGTCCGGCGACTATTGCACCGTCCCGTCCCACATCTTCTCCTGGACATTCTCTGACCCCGAGGATGGCAGCGTCCAGGCCTCTTACAC
>CAYJWU010000003.1:25493-48075 GCA_964374025.1 uncultured Candidatus Saccharibacteria bacterium | reverse complement strand
CTTGCAACACTCTCGGGGCCTTCATGGACAAGTTCGGCGCAGGCAACAACGACTTGGGTTTTCTCTATGGACTCTACCGCTTCTTCTCCGCCGGTTATAGACGGCTCCGGAGTTGTGTACGCCGTGGATGGCGAGGGAAAAGTGTACGCGCTGAACACAAATGGCACTCAAAAATGGAAATTTGAGCCTAAAGTTCAGGGCGGAAATGGAGCAGGGTGGAGCAGCGCGTCTCCTGCGCTCTCCTCCGACAGCAGCCGTATCTATTCCACATATACGGATACGAGCATCAATCAACTCGTCTTGTATTCTATAAAAACATTGGACGGCTCGCTTGATTGGAAATATTTGGTAACTGGCGCCAATGACACTTTCACGTCTCCTGTATTAGATTCTAGCGGGAATATATATGTAGCAAGTAAATCAAGATTATATTCTATCTCTCAAAGCGGCAGCTTGCGCGCGGGTTTTCCGTTTACGCCAACAAGCCAATTTAGCTCTTCGGCATTTTGGATACGAACCCCAGCAATCGCAAAAGAGGGAGCGAATGAGTATGTCTATATTACCGCGCAGATGTCAAACAATTCCGGGGACAGATATATATTTAAAGTGGATGTCTCCAATGGAAGCGAGGTCTGGAAGCAAAATCCAAACATGAGCAACGCGCTGTCCAACGGCGTCAGCATCAACGCAACCGGCACTATTTATACCGGCGGGCATCTTTTTATCGGTACATCCGGTATCTTTGCCGTTTCCCCCTCCGACGGCTCAAAGATTTGGAGTAATAATGTTGGCGATTCGCTCGCAAGTAACTTGCCAAGCTTTGATGCGGACGGAAATGTCTTTTTGGGAACGGAAGATACCGGTAATATAGGCGCGCTGCATAAGATGAACGCGAGTACAACTCTTTGGACATTTACTCCGGACGCGAGCCCCTCTGCCGTGCAGTTTCCTTCAGTTATTGACGGACAGGGCAGGATATATGTCGGCGCGAAGAATAAATTTGTGTACGCGCTTGCGCCGCAAGACGGGAGTGTCATCTGGAAATATACTCTTTCCGATGAACCTCGGGGATTTGCAGTAGGCAACGGCAGAGTGTATGTGGTGAGTTACGATGGCAAAATCTGTGCCCTGTAATGACCCTTCATGGGATTTAATTGAAATGAGACACGGCCCACCCCCTTTTATAGTGTCTCATTTGTCTCATTTTCAGTTTTTGGGTGCGACCTAGATGCCTCAAATCGCCTCCGGCGAAAACCTTCCAAAAACCCCTCAACTGTCCTATACTGGGAGGTACTAGACCTAGATAGCCCGCCCCGAACCAGAAAAATGCCCTCGCGGGCATTTTGCGGTTCGGGGCTACCCCGCATCGTGATTGCGTAGCAATCTCTGGTGCGGGGCGCCACAAGAACCATGTATTACGTATATTATTTGCATAGCAGAAAAGATAAAGAACAAACTTATGTTGGATATACAACTGATTTGAAGTCTAGGTTTGAAAAACATAATAAAGGTTTAGTCCAATCTACAAAACCCTATCGTCCTTGGAAGTTGATTTTTTATGAAGCATACATTAGCAAAAAAGACGCAAAAAGACGTGAACAATATTTCAAAACCACCAAAGGCAGAAAAGCTTTAAAATTAATGCTTCAAGATTCGCTAAAGTAACTATGCGCAATAAAACAGACAGTAAATTACAAGTAGCTACATTTGGTTTGGGCTGTTTTTGGCACTCAGAGGAAGTTTTTCGAAAACTAAAAGGTGTTAAATCAACAGCAGTCGGATTTATGGGCGGAACTATAGAGGATCCTACATACAAAGACGTATGCGCCGGAAAAACAGGACACGCAGAAGTTGTGCAATTAAATTACGACCCTTCTAAGATTTCTTATGAGGAGTTATTGGAGACATTTTGGAAGAGCCACAATTCTACAACTCTAGACAGACAGGGCCCCGATATCGGCAACCAATATCGTTCAGCCATCTTTTTTCATAATGCAGAACAAGAAATTTTCGCCAGAAAATCAAAGGAAAATTTAGAAAAGACCGGAGAATTTAAAGACAGAATAGTAACCGAAATTACATCAGCCTCTACTTTTTGTAAGGCAGAAGAATATCATCAAAAATACTTGCAGAAGCAGGGGCTAAATACTTGTCCAAGTTAATTGATTCCCGATGTAGATCTAGATGCCTTAAACCGCCTTCGGGAAAAACCTTCCCAAAACCCCTTAAATACCCTATACTTGTAGGTACTAGACCTAGATAGCCCGCTTTCGTTCAAAGAAAATTTTTGATATGAACATCAATTTAACAGAAGAACAATATAAAAATTTGGTGAGGATGGCGGAGATTGCGTCAAGTGTTTACGGAATTTTGGGCGATGCCGTTTCTGATGATTACAAAAAACAAAGCGATGAAATTGATTCATTGAGTGATTATCTATTCAATTTTGCTCAAGATTTTGGGTGCCCCGAGTTAACGGAAAAATTTATGGGTAAAACTATTCCGAGTGATGCTTTTTCAGAAAAAATGCAGATAGTTATGGATGATTACGATAATGAAACATTTTGGCACGAACTTGAAACGCGGCTTGGCAAGCGGGATTTTGAGCGCACAATGACTAAAGAAGAGGAGGGGGAGATTGAAGAAAAAGGCGGCTGGCTGCCCTATCGGATTCATGACCTTTACGAAAAATGGGCCCAGGAGTTTGAGAAATATGGAGTGGAGCGATTGTCAATAAAAAGTTAAGTTCCACCGAAAACCGTCAATAGGGGAATTTTTTGTTCCCAAACAATAGTGAGTAGCGGGGTGGGGTAGCTTATTTAATTGATCTTCACAGAGTTTAACGATAAGCTAGGGATAAAGAATCGTTCAGTAGTAGTCTGCCAATAGGTTCTAACATCGTCCACTACTCTTCGCACAAGTTCGCCCAGTCATGCGACTGGGCGGGGCCCGGTCATTCGACCGGGTGATAGGTCGGATGACTCCCCGAATCCTTCAACTTCGAATATTCCACGGTTATTCACAGCTCAAACTCATCTTGCTCTCGACACATTTTTTCTCACCGCCTATAACCAGAAAGAAAGAAGGGAGGTTACGATGACCGCAGACAAAGTCGGAGAAGTTTCGGCTATTTACAGAAAGAAGTTTGAGGAAATGGGCGTTCCGAAGAAACAAAGCTTACATAATTCATTTCCAACGTCCGATAGAGATTTCCTTGCTCATTGCCACGGAATGCTGGATGAAATGGAAGTTTTCATACAAGAAGGCAGGATGGAGAAAGTTTTCAGATGGCTTGGCTTTATTCAGGGCTGTCTTTGGAGAGTTGGATTATACACCATAGAGGAGATGAAGAACCACAACCGTCCGTAAGGACGGTTTTTTTACTTGATTTTTAGCCGTTGACAATGATTTAACCGTTGTATATACTTTAGGTATGAAGACAATTATTAACATTAAAACAGATAAGGACGTGAAAAGGCATGCCCAGAGGGTAGCGGAAGAGTTGGGTCTTTCTTTGAGCACGGTTATTAATGTCTACCTAAGGCAGTTTGTGCGGAATAAGGAAATACACTTGAGTATTGCCCCTCATATGTCACGGGAGCTCGAGAGGTTCTTGGGGGGGGCCGAGAAGGATGTTGCACAACGAAAAAATTTTTCTGGACCCCTTTCGTCCAAGAAGGAGCTGGACAAGTATTTTGCTTCCCTATGAAATTATACTTTCATAGGGATTTTGAAAAGCGATACAAACGGCTCAAAAAGAACGAACAAAAAAGAGTTTGGGAACGGATCGGGTTGTTCCGAGAAGATTCTTTGCATCCCATTCTGGAAAATCATGCGCTTGAAGGAAAATATACGGGGTACCGTAGTATCAGCATAAGCGGAAATCTGCGCGCAGTGTTTAAACGAGTAGGCACAGATGAGTATTGGTTCGTGAGACTCGGTACGCATAGTGAGCTCTACTCGTAATACTGTATTTTGGAAAGGCAAAACGGTGGGTTGCGCCGAATGGTAAGGCACCAGTCTTGAAAACTGGGGGGAGAAATCCCTTGCAGGTTCGACTCCTGCACCCACCGCCCCGAACCAGAAAAATGCCCTCGCGGGCATTTTGCGGTTCGGGGCTGCCCCGCATCGTGATTGCGTAGCAATCTCTGGTGCGGGGCGCCAACGGTCCGGAAACCTTTCTGGGCTTTTTATTGTTGAAAAACTGTGATATGTTTAAAGGTAATTGCATTATAGGGTATGGAGAACTTTTCAGGGCAAAATTTGATATTCGGGGCAGTGCTTCTGCTTTTTGTTTTAGAAGGAGCGATGATATTTTTTATTTGGAAAACAAATAAGAGAATTACGGGATTTTTTAACGGCAAAAATGGAAAGTCCATAGAGAAAGTGCTTGAGTATGAGATGGGGAAGTTAAGGAAGAGCGAGGAAGATATCAAGAACTTGGCCTTGAACATGAAGTGGATAGAGGGAATTTCGCGCAAAAGCGTTCATAAGGTAGGAGTTATAAGATTTAATCCGTTTCGCGATATTGGAGGAGATCAGAGTTTTTCTATCGCGATGCTGGATTATAGCGATAGCGGAGTTGTGGTGTCATCCCTGCATTCCGGGGAAGGTACTCGCGTGTACGCAAAACCCATTATCAAGGGAAGCTCTAAATATCATCTTACGGAAGAGGAAGAGGAGGCGCTTAAAAAAGCTTATGGCGAGTAACAAAAAACAAAAAAATAGCACAAGTTTAGAAACCCGGCCCCCAGTTGTAGTCATCATGGGGCATGTTGACCATGGAAAAACTACACTGCTTGATTACATTAGAAAGACGAAGGTAGCAGAAGGCGAATCGGGCGGCATCACTCAACACACGGGTGCCTATTCGGTAGAGCACCAAGGCAAGAAAATCACCTTTATTGACACCCCCGGGCACGAGGCGTTTTACGCGATGCGCTCAAGGGGGGCGAAAGTCGCGGATATCGCGATTCTTGTAATCGCGGCGGACGATGGAGTAATGCCCCAGACAAAAGAGGCGCTGGATCATATAAAACAAGCGGGAATTCCGATCGTAGTCGCGATCTCAAAAATAGATAAGCCAAACGCGGATCCTATGAAAGTTAAAAATCAGCTCCTTTCAGAGCAGATTGTCGTAGAGGAATTCAAGGGCAAAGTACCGAGCGTAGAGGTGTCCAGCAAAACTGGCCAGGGAATAGATTCTTTGCTTGAAATCATCAACCTTGTTGCGGAAATTGAGGAGCTTAAAGTTGACATAGGGGCGAAAGCAGGCGGTGTTGTTATTGAGGCGGAACTTAATCATAAGCGCGGCCCCACCGCGACATTGCTTGTGAAGGAAGGAGTTTTAAAAACAAATGATGTTATATCGCTTTCTTCAACATTTGGGAAGGTGAAGGAGCTGGAAGATTTTTTGGGGAATAGGCAGAACGCGATAGGGTCTGGATCCCCGGCTTTTGTTGTTGGTCTTGGCGAAGTGCCTTTGGTCGGAGAGCGATTTTTGGTAGCGGACAGCATGGAGGAAGCAAAAAAAATAACTGAAGAAAAGCAAAAAAAATACGGAGAGGTGAGTGAAGTTGTAGAGACACAGGATGGCGTAAAGGTATTGAATATAGTGCTTAAAGCGGACGTGGGGGGAACGCTCGAGGCAGTGCGCGAAGTATTGCGCGGCATCAAGAATGAAAATATATCGCTTAGGGTTTTGAGCCAGAGCGTAGGAGAGATTGTGGAGTCTGATATAAAGCTCGCGGCTGGCGCAAACGCGGTAATTGTCGGTTTTCGCACAAAAGTAAATCAATCCGTAGAATCGTTCGCGCGTCAGATGAAAGTAGAAATCGTATTGAGCGATATTATTTATGAACTAGTTGAAAAAGTCAGGGCGAAGATAAGCGAGCTTTTAAGCGGAGAGACAGAAGAGATAGTTCTTGGAACTCTGAAAGTGCTTGCTATTTTTAGAACCGAGAAGTCAAGGATGATTGTGGGAGGACATGTGATAGAGGGGGATATAAAAAGAGGCGCTAGAGCCCGTGTGGCGAGGAACGAGGAGATGCTTGGCGAGGGTAAAGTCGCGCAATTAAAAATTCAAGACAAGGCAGTCGGGAGCGTTGAAAAAGGCCAAGAGTGCGGCGTTCTTTTTGACGGTTCCGTCAAAATTCAAGTCGGAGATACATTGGAGGCATACGAGGTTCAGAGTAGAAGCATAAAACTATGACCAAGAGGATTGAGCGCGTAAACGAAGTTATAAAAAAAGAGCTTGCCGTCATTGTATCCCGGGAAATAGAGACCCCAAATACTTTTGTTACTTTTACCAGAGTTGAAGTGTCAAGCGACCTTCACTATGCCGATGTTTATTTTTTGACTATTCCCGACGAGGCATCCGCAGGCGTCGCGGCAGAACTCAATAAGAATGTATATCTTATTCAGCAGACCCTCAATAAACGGCTGCGCATGCGGCCTGTTCCCAAAATCAGGTTTCGTATAGACCGCATGGAACAAGAAGCCGTAAAAATTGATGAAATTCTCAAAAGAATTTGACGAGGCCTTACTCCTCATCCGACAAAAAAAAGATATAGTTCTCGCGGTTCACGAACATCCCGACGGCGACGCTTTGGGGTCTATGATTGCGATGTTTTCCGTATTGCGCCGATACGAAGATAAAAGAGTTGTTATGTTTTCGCAAGATCCCATACCAGAGCATTTGAATTTTTTGCCTTATATCGACAATATTGTTCATGATATTCCCCGCGATGGGTTCAAGCCCGATCTTTTTTTGGGTTTTGATTATGGAAATTTTGAACGGCTTGGCGTAAGCGAGGATTTAATAAAGGGGACTGCTTTTATATCGTTTGACCATCACCCATTTTTTCGCCAAATTGGGGATGTACTCATAATAGACGCCGCGGCATCTTCCACTTGTGAAATTGTGTACCGTTTTTTGTTACGCTCTGGATTTAAGATATCAATGCTTACCGCGACCTCTCTTCTTACCGGGATATTTACAGATACAGGGGGATTTACGCATGTAAATACTTCGGTAGATACGCTTAATATTGTGGGCGATCTTTTGAGGCATGGGGCGTCTATCCCCAAGCTTCATAGGCACACTTTTTCTCACAAATCGCCGGATACTTTACGCGCATGGGGGGCTATACTTCGCAATATTTCGCATGACGAGGAAATAAAAATGGCGTATGTCGCAATTACAAATAATGACTTTATCAATATGGGCTCGTCCCTGGATATATACGAGGGTATTGTGAACATAATAAATATGCCTCCGAATGTTAATTTTTCTCTGCTCGCTATAGAACACATTCCCAAAGTTGTCAGGGGCAGTTTGAGAAGCGAACCATTTAAAGGAGTCGATGTGTCGCAAATAGCTAGGGCCTTGGGAGGTGGAGGGCATAAGTACGCCGCGGGATTTGAGGTCCAAAATGATACATTGAAAAATGTCATAGAACGTGTTAAAATATGCGCAGCGGAGATTGCATAAAGGCGCGATGGCCGAGCGGTTAGGCAAGAGGTCTGTCCCGCTACGCGGGATCTCGCGTAGCGAGACAAAACTCTTATGGAACATTTCGTTTACTTTTTGCTCAGTCTACAAAACAATGATTTATACGTTGGTTCAACAGAAAATGTAGAAAAACGCCTTGCGTTGCATAATAGTGGAAAGGTCAAATCAACAAAAGCATATAGGCCATGGAAGTTGCTAGGATTTGAGACGTACAATTCGAGAAGTGAGGCTGTAAAGCGAGAGAAGTTTTACAAGGCGCATCAGCAAAAAGAGATATTGAAAAAGAAATATAACATGGCGATGTGGCCGAGTGGTTAGGCAAGGGTCTGCAAAACCCTGTACGGCGGTTCAATTCCGCCCATCGCCTCAAGGGGCAGAGGTCTGTCCCGCTACGCGGGATCTCGCATAGCGAGACAAAACTCTGTACGGCGGTTCAACTCCGCCAGGCGCCTCAAAAGGCTGGAGTGGTGGAATCGGAATACACGGCAGACTTAAAATCTGCTGCCGCAAGGCTTGTGGGTTCGAGTCCCACCTCCAGCATCAGAGAAATCTAAAACCCCGCGCAAGTTGCGAGGGGTTTTAGATTTCTCTGATAATTTCTATCGGCAGGTTGCGGAGGCCGAATTGTTTTGCTTCTTCGCGCGTTCTCATCCATATGTCTACCCGATAAGTATATCGCGAGTTCATACGGTCCTCTACAATAAACACCTTGTTTCCGTACATGGTAGGGAAGCGGATTTTTGTGCCAATAGGCAAAAAGTTTGCCGCTACCACTCCGTCGCGCACATGACTTCCTGACGCCGTAATAAACGGCGTGTCGTCTGTCTGGTCTGGCGTTGAGGAATATGCCGTTATAAAAAGCCACATACGCGAAACCACCACCTGCTTTTTATTGGGCGGATTTTTAATCGCAAGGAACCCGGTGTCTTGCACCGTAATATGCTCTGTATATTCCTTGAATGCAAGAAAAGTTGGCTCGGCAAATGGCGGGTCCGTAAATTGGAATCCACTCGTTTCGGCGAGAATTTCGGGCTCCCGAATATCCAAAGATACCCCGGTGGTTTGGGGAGTAATAAGCGTAAAAGCTATGGACGCAACAAGAAACGCGGATGTAAGATTTTGAGTTTGATTTATAACTCGCATAAATTGAGTACCCTCCTTCGCCCCGACTTTTTGTCGGGGCTTCGGAAGGGTTAATTGTTTCTAGCCAATCGGGCCTTGCCCTCTTGGGAAACAATTAAAAATTCTCCGCAATTTGGGAGAACAAGCTATTATAGCATATACTACGCAATACGTCAATGGTTGTGTCAATATTTGGATTAAAAAACCGCTTATTTAAGCGGTTTTAGTATATAAAATGGCTTATTTGAGGTCTATTTTGCGACAACGGCTCACTGGGAAATCCAGTGAGCCGTTTGAAATTTTATGGGAGATAGGTAATAATAAAAACAAATGGCTTCCGAGCAAAAAATTTTATCAAATCTAGGCAATCCCTATTTCAGCGAAGATAACTTTGTTTTGTATCACGGGGATAGCTTGGAATTGCTTAGTAAGCTGCCGGAAAATTCTATAGATATGATATTCGCAGACCCCCCCTACAATCTTTCAAATGGGGGATTTACAGTTCACGCCGGCCGACGCGTAAGTGTAAACAAGGGCAATTGGGATCGCAGCAAAGGATTGGATGCAGATTTTGATTTCCATCAGCGGTGGATCGAGGCATGCAGGCGAGTTCTCAAACCTCATGGGACTATTTGGATAAGCGGCACTTATCACTCTATTTATCAATGTGGCTTTGCATTGCAGAAGTCGGGCTGCCATATTCTAAATGATATTTCGTGGTTCAAGCCTAATGCCTCGCCAAATCTTAGCTGTCGTTTTTTTACAGCAAGCCACGAGACCCTTCTTTGGGCGAGAAAAAATAAAAAGGCGAGGCACACTTTTAATTATCGAACTATGGTTGGATGGGAAAATAATTACAGGAAAAAAATAAAATGCGCACACTGTAAAACAGATGACTTTTATGAAATTTTACACGAAAAAGGAAAACAAATGCGTTCTGTTTGGGCCTTGGGCACGCCACATGCTTGGGAAAAGCACTTCGGCAAGCACCCGACACAGAAACCGCTGGATTTGCTTAGGCATGTAGTCTTGGCAAGTACAAACAAAGGGGATATAGTATTAGATCCATTCACCGGCAGCTCAACAACCGGACTCGCAGCGTATATTGATGGCAGAAAATTTGTCGGCATGGATACGGAAAAAGAATATCTGGAACTTTCTAAGAAACGTTTTCGCGAATTAAAAACTAAAGTAAATTAATTTTATGAAAAAGGGAGGAATAGGCGGGGCAAATACAAAAACAGGATTTTACTTTGAGGGCAAAGTAGATTTTTTAACTTTTATAAAAATGCAGAAAAATTATAGCGTTAAAGGAAACGTTATATTTTACAACGGCGTAGAGGTCGCCTTGTCCTTCAAGGGGGGTGGACTGTATAAATATTTAAGAGAAAACGGGATAGATTACAAAAATTTTATTTCCAAGAAGCTTTTACCGGACGACGCGATATTTGTTGTTATTAACAATACTTTCTTCATTCTCGAAATAAAATTTCAAAAAGTGGCCGGGTCCACAGACGAAAAATTGCAAACTTGTGATTTCAAAATCAAACAATATAGAAAACTTCTATCTCCGCTAAATGTTGAAGTGCAGTACATTTATATTTTAAGCGACTGGTTTAAGAAGCCGGCATACAAGGATGTACTAGATTATATTATTTCAATAAACGGATGTTTTTATTACTTTAACTATCTGCCGTTGCAGAAAATAGGGTTGCCTGTGCCCATGTAATTTTGGAAACGATTCAGAAGTCAAGTCGCAGTATTCCCTGAGAGCTTTAAAGCTTTATCCAATATTTAGACACCTATGTCCTCCGAACAAATAAAAAATGACTACTATAAAGAATTACATGCAGCTTCCAGACATTACGACACAAAAGTCTGGACAATCGCTGGTGCGTTTTTGATTATTATCGGTTGGGTTTTGTCAAAGATTGACTGGGGCGGGGAAGACTTTTGGACGCATGAAAACAACGCTATAATTTTAATTTTTGCGGCAGTTACTCTTTTTTTATTGCTGCTGAAGTTTCTTAAAGAACATGCTTACGCGATCTGGATACAGAAAAAGATTAATGCCATGGACGAACAGTTTCAGGGTGATTCCAGAAGTGTCGATAACATCTATGACATTTCCAAAAGACACCCCTTGTACTCTATGCCGCAAAGAAACGAAAAAGAATTTTCCGAGACAGATATGATAGTGGGATTGAAAAAGAAATTCGGAGAAGATCCATATTTTCGAAGCCTATGGTTTTTCGAGGAATGGCTGATAAGGTTTCCAATCTCAAGGGTTTTTACTCGATTCATCGCCTTGCTATCACTCGCGGGCTTTTTTATGGGAATTTTTATATTAGTTAAGATATGGTTCAGTTTTTAATTTCCACCATAATTGGCCTTACGGGGATTTTGGTTGGCTACTATTTGGTTGTCAAGAGAAAGGTTAAACGAGCGTGGAAGAACGCAGTGGAGAAGCGGGAGTGCGCTACGAGCGGTTAAAATAGCCAAATTTCACTGCTGTTGCATGCGACGGCTCACTGGGAGGTTCCAGTTGAGCCGTTTTTGTTGTAAATTTATTGCAAAAATTAGGGCGTTTCTCTATCCTGTATTAGTATGAGAGCTTCACGCATTTTTATGTATATATGCCTTTCATTTCTTGGAGGAGTTGCCACAAATTCTTTAGTTTTAGCGCACGAGCTCACTGCGCCGGTATTCTTTGTTTTAGGATTATCATTAATTTCGGTGTTTTGGAAAAAGAATAAAAGAATAGTTTTTGCGGGATTTTGTTTGTTTATTTTTGCGGCTGGGATCTACCGGCATCAACTGTTTGAGCGGCCGGAAGATACTCTGGATTATTACAAAAAAGAACAGGCGAGCAGGCAGGGTGAACATATTGCGTACTCTGTTCTGGGGGATTTTAGAGACAAACTCCGCGAAAGTATAGACTCCGCGCTTTCTCCGCCGCAGAGTTCTCTTCTTAGCTCGATGATGCTCGGAGAGAAAGAAGAGAAAGACAGGATGTCTTATGAACTTCGGGATAAATTAAATAGATCCGGCACAAGGCATATAACTGCAATTTCAGGAATGAATGTGATGATTTTGGCGCATATGCTTATAGGTCTCGGTCTAATTTTGGGAATGTGGCGGGGGCAAGCGTTTTATTTCGCGCTTATAACTATTATCCTTTTTATCATCATGGTCGGCGCGCCTCCCTCGGCAATGCGCGCGGGAATAATGGGCGCGATTCTGCTCTTTGCGGAAAAAATAGGCCGTATCTCCGAGGCCCAGCGCCTGCTTATTATCGCGGCAGTCATTATGCTTGCGTTCAACCCATTGCTTTTGAAATTTGATATCGGCTTTCAATTATCGTTTCTCGCGACCCTTGGCATCGCAAAGCTCTCGCCATGGTTTCTTGAAAAATTCTCCTGGATTCCCAAAAAAATGGAGCTTCGCAATGTCGCCGCGATGACATTTCCGGCTGTAATTTTTACCGCGCCAGTTTTGGCTTACAGTTTCGGACAAGTGTCGGTGATATCTTTTTTTACAAATATCCTGATAGTGCCGGTGTTGGGCCTTGTTCTCGCGTTTGGGTTTTTCGCGGGAATCCTCGGTATAATTTTTGAGCCATTGGGACAAATAGCGTTTTGGCCTGTCTGGCTGTTTTTGACCTATGTGTATAAAATAATTGATTGGAGCTCCGCGGTCCCGTTCGCGATAGTTGAGCTGGAAACATTCCCATGGTATCTCGCAGTTTTATATTTTGCGCTTTTGTGGTGGGGTATAAAATATTTTAAGCTGGAAAGATAATTATGAAACGGTTCAAGTCATCACTTAATCATATTTACCATAAACTAACTCAAAAATGGACATTGGTTGGGATATGTTTGGTGGTTGCGGCGCTTTCGTGGATAGCTGTTTTCGCGAGCGCTAAGTCCAATGAGCTTAAAGTTTATTTTTTTGACGTTGGCCAAGGGGACGCGATTTTTATTGAGACGCCTGCAGGCCGGCAGATTTTGATTGATGGCGGGCCAAACAACAAAGTTCTTGAAAATCTTAATTCTGTAATGCCGTTTTGGGACAGAAGCATTGATATCGTAATCGCGACTCATGGAGAGTTGGATCATATCGGCGGGCTTGGAGCGGTGCTGGAATATTACGATGTCGCGACAATAATTTGGAATGGAATAGAATCTGAAACAAAAACATTTAAAAAATGGAAAGAGGCCGTAGATAGCGAAAACGCGGAGGTGCTGGTGGGTGAGTATGGCATGCGGTTTACGCTTTCCGGCTCTGCTTTTTTTGAGATTTTGTCTCCTGTAAATATGCCGGGCCCCCAAAAATTAGAGCGCCAAAATGATTTTTCTCTTGTAATCCGTCTAGTCTACGGCGATGACAGTTTTCTCTTTACCGGGGACATTGAACGGCAGGCAGAATATAAAATAATTGAGCAAAACCTGCGTATTGAGTCTGATGTTTTGAAAGTCGCGCATCACGGCAGTAAAACTTCTTCGTCCGAATTGTTTTTAGAAAAAGTAAATCCCAAAATAGCGGTAATATCCAGCGGCATCAATAATACATACGGCCATCCGCATGAGGCAATTTTACAAATGATGGAAAAATATGGTATAAAGATCAGAAGGACGGATACGGAGGGAAATGTATTATTAATAACAAATGGCAATTCATTTTAATATGAATCCAAAAGAAGAAAAAACAGTAGTTTTAATAAAGCCGGACGGCGTAAAACGGGGACTTGTCGGAGAAGCGATAAGGCGTTTTGAGTCGCGCGGACTTAAAATTATTGCCCTTAAAATGATAATAGCGAGCCGCGAACATGCCCATAGCCACTATCCAAACACGGAAGAGTGGCTTCGCGGAATGGGAGAAAAGACACTTCAAAATTACAAACAATACGGCAAGGATCCAGTAAAAGAAATAGGCACGGATGACGCGCTCGAGATAGGAAAGAAGGTCGCAGAGTGGAATGTGGAATTTTTAACCTCCGGCCCCATGGTCGCGATGGTGGTGCAGGGGATTCATGCTGTTGACATGGTGCGTAAAATAGTCGGTAAAACCATTCCTGCCATGGCAGAGATGGGGACGATAAGAGGGGATTTTTCAGTGGACTCGCCAACGCTCGCGAATGTGGGAAAGCGGGCAATTCACAATGTCGTGCACGCATCGGGAGATCAGTCAGAGGCGGCACATGAGCTAAAACATTGGTTTGGGCCGGAAGAAATTCATGAGTATAAGAGGGCCGAGGAGGATATTATGTTTTGAAAATTCTGCGCCCTTTTTCAAATGATGCGGGGAGTATGAATTCGGATCAAAATTATTCGACAGGGATCCTCAATCGTATCCCGCCTTGGCGGGGCACTGCGGGAACCCACCTACATTTTGTGTCGGATATTCTACCCTCGCATCATTTGAGAACGGGTGATAATAATATGACTAAACATAAAATCTGCGTATCAGGCGCAGCAGAAACAAATCATTGTGGGCCTAATTCTCTTGAAGCGGCAAAAGAATTGGGAAGAGAGATAGTTCGCCAAGGCGCTGTTTTGGTTACCGGAGCCACAACGGGTATACCTTATTGGGCGGCGATTGGCGCGAAAGACGAGGGCGGAATATCCATAGGGCTTTCTCCCGCGGCTTCGGAAAAAGAGCATATCAGTAAATACAAATTACCGATAGATTTTTTTGACCTGATTATATATACCGGTTTTAATTATTCCGGAAGAAATTTGCTCTTGACCCGCTCTTCAGACGCGGTAATTTTTGCGTGCGGCAGGATGGGCACCCTCAATGAATTCAGCATTGCCTTTGAGGATGAAAAGCCGATGGGAGTGCTACAGGGAACGGGCGGGACGGCGGATATTATAGAAGAGCTTATCCCGAAAATGCACAGGGGTTCTGGAAAGATTGTTTACGATAGCGACCCGAAAAACCTTGTTGAAAAGGTCATAAAGCTTATCGAGGAAGAAAAAGCATGACATTCTCTGATACAGAAATAATCTTTCAACTGGTCCTTGCAACTTTGCTTGGGCTCATTCTTGGCATTGAGCGGGAATTTATAGGCAAACCCGCCGGCATGCGCACGTACGCGCTTGTTAGCCTTGGCGCGGCTACATTTACGATAATTTCAAAATACGGCTTTTCCAACACCGGCGCAGGGGACTTCGATCCATCCCGCGTGGCCGCCCAAATTGTAACGGGCATCGGATTTCTCGGAGCGGGCGTGATTATCTTCAGAGGCGTCAGGGTGGAGGGGCTTACAACTGCTTCGGGTTTGTGGGTAAGCGCCGCGATTGGCATGGCGGTTGGGGCAGGGATGTACGCGGTCGCGGCGGTCGCGTGCGCGATGGCATTTATTGTTATAGTTATACTGCGCAGAATTGACATTGAACATTGGTTTAGGAAAAAAGAAGACCTGCCTGCCGGCAGGCAGGAAAAGCAAGAATGAACAAAAATTCTATTTTTGCCGTAGCAACTTTGGTTGGGGCGATTGTGGGGCTTGGAATGTTTGGAATACCATATACCGCAAGCAAGGCGGGTTTTTTTATTGGGATTGCATACATCTTAATCCTCGGTTTTGTTACGCTTCTCCTGCACCTTATGTACGGCGAGATAGTGGAACGAGACAAGGAAAAACATCGTTTAACGGGCTGTATAGAAGAGTATTTTGGCAAGACGTGGAAAAAAATCAGCGGAGCAGTGATAATTTTGAGTATCTACGCGGCGCTACTCGCCTATATAATTGTTGGGGGAGAGTTTTTGGCATTGCTTTTTTCGGGGTCGCTTAGCCCCTTTGCGTTCGGCATAATTTTTTGGCTGGTTCTGTCTATTGGCGTGATGGTTGGCATACGAATGATTTCCGAAATTGAACTTCTGATGACCGGCCTTATGGTGTCCTTTGTTTTCGCGCTTTTTATATGGGGCAGTGGAAGCATAAATACAAGCAATTTTTCAGTATTTGATGTAAGCGGCTTCTTTTTGCCTTATGGGGTGGTGCTTTTCGCGCTTTCGGGAGTGTTCGCGATACCGGAGATACGGGAGCTATTAAAAATAAATGGGCCGCGGTATAAGCAAGCGATTATATGGGGAAGTTTTATTCCGATTGTAATTTATATATTGTTTACCGTGTCGGTTGTCGGCATTTCGGGGAGCGAAACTTCTAAAGAAGCGCTTCAGGGGCTTGTTCCGTATCTTGGAGCGGGATTCATGCGTTTCGGGGCGATATTTGGCATATTTGCGATCGCAACTTCATATCTTGTATTGGGAATTAATCTAAAGCATACCCTGGAGTATGATTGGCGTGTCTCTCGCCGTGTTTCCGCTGTGCTCGTAGCAATTGTTCCTATAATCTTTTTTATTTCGGGCATACAGCAGTTTATTGAGATCATATCATTTTCCGGCGCAGTGTTTGGCGCTATTATAGCGATAGCAATTGTGTTAATTTACCGAAAGGCAATTAGATTTGGACCGAGAAAGCCGGGCTATACGCTTAATATCCCAAATTATTTGCAGTGGGGACTTCTTGGCCTCTTCGCGCTCGGAGGAGTTTATGAGATAATATATCTTATCATGTAGTATTAAATATGAAACCAATAAGTCAAAAAAATCAGAATATTTCGGGAAAATACAGGAAAAAAATCGAGAAATCTAGGAAAGAAGAGCAAGAATATGGCCCCGGGAAAAAAGATTTTGTTGTTTGTAGCGACTGCAACGCGGTTTATTATCAAAAAAGTTGGCACCATGGATTCGCGGACTATCGGCACGTCGACGAGTCGAAGCAGGTGAGTTTCGCGATTTGCCCCGCTTGCCAAATGATAAAGGACAAGAAGTTTGAGGGGAGGGTTGTGATTCGCAATGTCCCTCAAGCAGATAAAGACAAAATTTTAAATAACATAAAAAATACCGGCGAGCGGGCGTATAAGCGAGATCCGATGGACAGAATTATTGAAATACAGGAGAGCGGCGGCAATATGGAGGTCTTAACCACTGAAAACCAATTAGCCCGTATTATTTCGCGGCAGATTGCGAGCGCTTACAAAAATACGAAAACCGATATTCAATGGTCAAAAGAGGAGGGCGCGGCAAGAATAATAGTTCGCTTTATGGAATAGAAATGCGCACTAGCATCGCACTTCGCAGATTTGAAAAATTTATATTTCTCGCTTTAATATTTTCAATACCTTTTCAAAAAAGGTTTTTTTTGTTTGCCGCGCCCTCCGGAGCCTTGGCGAAGGAGGGGGCCAATGGATTTTTTGAGTGGAGCTCCGGGTTTTTGTACATTACGGATTTTTTAGTTTTGATTTTATTTGGGCTTTGGGTTGCGGGATTTTTAGTAGAATGCCAACGGTGTAGGAGGGGGATTACTGATAACTCTCCCCCCCCTCTAGTCCCCCCCCTAGTAAGGGGGGGGCACGGGGGGGGTGGGGTAGCGGTTCTGTTGGTTTTATTTTTTGCTTTTATTTCCTTAACTCAAGCAGATCTTATTGATGTAGGAGTATATAGATTTCTAAAACTCGCAGAGTTTATTTTTTTGTTTTTTTACGCGGCGTCAAGAATTCAACTTATCGGAATAAAGCCAACCCTTATTGCTTTTGTCGCAAGCGGAGTATTTCAGTCCATTCTCGCAATTTTACAGTTTGCGAAACAATCATCTTTGGGCCTTGAGGTATTTCATGAGAGCACTCTTTTAGTCGGGCTGAAGGGCGTTGCGGAGATTTCTGCCGCAGGTATGGATATGCTTCGCGCGTACGGCACTTTTCCAAGCCCCAATGTCCTTGCGGGATTTTTGGGGATTTGCTTACTGTTCTTATTTTATTTGTTTCTGAATGTTTGGGGGAGGCAGTGTTGTTTTCTGGCTCATTCTCGGCCGCCCAGCGGCGGCCTCCGAGGCTCAGGCTGTTTTGCCCCTTCGGGGGCCATGCCAAAACAGCCTTCGAATCCGCCAGCAAACAACACTGCCTCACCTTGTATGACTATTTTCTTCGAGAAATATCTTATATCCATAACTATTTTTATTTTGCTGCTCGGTCTCGTCCTTACCTTCTCCCGCGGCGTTATTATATTTTTTGTGTTTACAACTATTTTATTTTTCGCGGGGATGTTTTTACTCAAAAAGTTTAAGGAATACAGAAAAAAATCAATTTATTTATTGGGTTTGGTTATTGTGTCCTGGGCATTGATTGCCGCGGTTCTCTGGCCCGAAATCTCATCGCGATTTCTTGAGAGCTCGGTAAATGAGCCCGCGATTCAAGAAAGATTATTTTTCAATGAGGTTGGCATAGACGCGGTACGGCAAAATTATGCGCAATTATTTTTCGGCGTAGGCATTGGCAACTTTGTAAATTACTACATGAGCTCCCTGCCCGGCCTTGCCCCGCACTTTTATCAGCCGGTGCACAATATCTTTATTCTTATAGCGAGCGAAATTGGAATATTCGGTTTGATTGCCTTTATTCTGTTTCTCGCTTTGTCACTTGGAAAGCCCCTTCAATTCCTTTTTCTCCAACCATATACTCACGATCGTGAGAATAATGTCGCTCTGTATAGTTTGCTGTGTGTTGCGTGTTTCATGCTGTTTGTGGGTATGTACGACCATTACTTCTGGACCCTCCAGCAGGGAGGGCTGATGTTTTGGATAATGTTGGGTTTGCTAGCTGGCATAAATAGGAATAAATAAAATATATACAGATGAAAGACGATCGTCTTATAAGTGTATATGTTTTTTAAAGTAAAAAACCAGCACACATATGGGGATATTCCATGGTAAAAAATAAAGACCGGCATTTCTGCCGGCGAATGATCATTTAGCTTGAAGTTTATCTTTTATCAATTCAATTTCAGAGGGATGAGGATAGATGGCATACCTAACCCCACCTTCTCCAGAAAACATTATATAGCTAGCGTCGGGGCTATGCCCAAGCCCCAAGCAATGTCCCACCTCATGATTCATGTCCTGTTTAAGGAGAAGTTCATTCCACTCGTCCCAAGAAGGTAAATCTTCTATCGGCTGATACGAAAGACGGTCTTTAAAGAAAACATAGCACAAAGCTTTAATACTGAAGTTGTAGTTGTTGACCTTGATCAACTTAAACCTAAGGGGGGGTATAAAAAACTGAGATTCACGAGATGTGCAAGCAACGGCATTGGCCTTGGGGCAGCTTTTTATAAGCTCCTCTTCTTCTTGCGGGATAAACAAAATATCGAACCGCTATGCCTCCGAACCGGTATGTTTAAAGGTCAAACCTGCTGCTGACCATCCGAGTGGCTCATCAAGTATTGCTTGTATGGTTGTGACATAGCGGGAATGGTAACTAGGCGAATCAAGCGCAACAGCCCAAGTAACTTCTCTGGAATCACCTAGAACGCTCAACCTGTCCGCTGCAAGGAAATTATGGTTGCGCGATAAGGAAATACTGCGAATTTCCTCTGTGTCCGAAAATCCATAGCAGGCTAGTACAACTATCGCCAGAAGACCAGCGATTAAAATGTAAAGAGCAACGAAAGCTATAAGGGCCTTGTACATACGGCGCGCTGCGTCCTTCATGCCTACCTCCGGCTAGCTGCATAGGTCTGTACTGTCCCCCCCCTAGTTTACAAGAATTTGTCTACTTTGTCAATATATATTACCGTAATCTAGCCGAGTATAATGTATCTCATGAAAAGATACATCGGCGATTTTCATATACATTCTCATTACTCCCGCGCTACCTCAAAAGATATGAACATTGAGGAGCTGGATAAATGGGCGCGGATAAAGGGCATTGATGTTTTGGGGACTGGCGACTTTACGCATCCCCTTTGGTTCCGGGAGCTGCGGGAAAAATTAGAGCCAGCCGAGGAGGGCTTGTATAAATTCAAAAACGGTGACTCCCCAACGCGTTTTATGCTCACGGTAGAAGTAAGCAGTATCTATTCGCAAGGCGGACAAGTAAGAAGAATCCATAATATTGTTTTTGCTCCTTCTTTTGAAGCCGCGGCAAAGCTAAATAGAAAGCTTGGGGAAGTGGGAAATTTACGGGCTGATGGCCGGCCCATACTTGGCCTTCCGGCGCATGAACTTTTGAGGATGGCGCTTGACGTGTCCGAAGATTGTCTGCTCGTGCCCGCGCACGCGTGGACTCCATGGTTTTCTGTGTTTGGGTCAAAATCAGGATTCAACTCAATAGAAGAATGTTTTGGAGATTTATCCAAATATATTTACGCGATTGAAACGGGTCTTTCATCGGACCCCGCGATGAATTGGCGGCTTTCCCAGCTTGACAACATTACCCTTATTTCAAATTCAGATTGCCACAGCGCGCGGCGCATCGGGAGAGAGGCGAATATTTTTGAAGGGGAGAGGTTAAACTACAAAAGTATTATCAATGCAATAAAATATAGTAGAAAATCTCCCACCGTCTCCCCCCTCCTTGCGAAGGAGGGGGGGTCGGGGGGTGGTAGTATTCTGCCCCGAAAGTATGGGGAGGAGTTGCGATTGGTAGAGACAGTAGAGTTTTTCCCGGAAGAAGGCAAGTATCACTACGACGGACACAGAGGTTGCAAGGTAAGTTTATCCCCAAAAGAGTCGCAAAAAATAAATGAAACATGCCCAAAATGCGAAAGACCGCTGACAGTCGGCGTTCTTTCCAGGGTCGAGGAGCTTGCCGACAGGATTGAAGGATATAGGCCCCAAAACGCTGTGCCCTTTCGGAGTTTGGTGCCGCTCGATGAAATAATAGCCGAGGCGCTTGGAGGAGTTGGCACACAGACAAAAGGAGTTTTAAAGTGGTATAATAATTTGGTTGAAAGCTTTGGAAATGAGTTTAATATTTTGCTCGCCGCGCCATTGGGGGAGGTGGGCAGCGCAAGCATGTCCGAAATAGCCGAAGGGCTTCGCCGCGTGCGAGAAGGCGAGCTTTATATCGAACCCGGATACGATGGCGAATATGGGAAGGTTAGAATTTTTAAGGAAAGCGAAAGGCGGTCGCGAAAGGATCAACCCCGCCTTTTTAATGTATGATATAATTATCGTATGATAAAGATTTTACTGGGGATCGTATCACTTTTTCTTGGATTCTCTATTTTGGGTATTGTAATTTCAAGCATTGGAATCGGAGAAATCGTGAGAATATTTTTGCAGTTTTCGCCATGGGGGATTATTCCACTCGTTGTACTTACAGTTTTAAGTCATATAGTCAGCGCGATGAAATGGCAGTATATACTGGGCAGTATGGGAATACGCTCCCCGCTGATGCCGCTTTTAAAGATGTGGCTTGCGGGATACGCCATAAGCTACATAACGCCAGTTGTGTTCATCGGCGGAGAATTTTTTAGGAGCAATATGTTGCGCGATCGGTACGGCGTCTCTTGGTCAAGGGCGCTTTCCTCTGTCTTTATTGATAAGTTCCTCGAGGCAGCTATTTGGATTTCGGTAATATTTATGGGAGCCGCAGTGTTTGTTTACCAGTCCGGCATATCTTCTGTTTCGGAATACATGGGAGTGGCTCTTGGGGCAGTAATAATTTTCGCGGCTCTTCTTGCCGTCATATACATTTTTGTTTTTCAAAGGAAGAGTTTGGTGCGCTTTTTATTTGTAAAGCCATTTAAATTTGAGAATTCCTCGGTTGATAAGTTTTTGAGCGACATAGAGAAAGATTTTTTTGACTTCTTCTCTTTCGCGAATAGAAAACATATTTTGGGAGCGGCAAAAATCGCGATTTTGAAATATATCATTCTTTGGGTCCGCAATGTATTTTTGATTTTTTATCTTATAAAAGTATTTTCACTGTCCGCGAGCTTAATGGCTCTTGGTTTTTCGTATCTTTCTTACCTTGTTCCGATTCCCGCGGCAATCGGAGCGCAGGAAGGGATTCTTTCGCTGGTCTTTTCCCAGGTTGGCTTTGGCACAAGCATGGGGGCTGTATTCTCGCTTCTTTTCAGGGGCGCCGAGAGCATTATGGTTGCATTGGGGATATTTTTCTTCTTTAGGTGGGGACTTAGAAGATTTATGTTGCGCATTACAAAATGGTCGCGTCTCTTTTTCCATGAGAAAATAACAAATAAATAGCTAATTTATGCCAAGTTTTAATTTCAACAAAATAATGAAAACATTGATAATTACAGATATGATTGTATATTCCTCATGGGGGCTTGTCGCGCCGATTTTCGCCGTATTTATCCTCGATTCCATAAAAGGGGGAGACGCGAGCGTGGTCGGCATAGCCACGGGCATATATTGGGTTACCAAGTCCATTCTTCAAGTCCCATTAGGCAGATATTTGGACCGCAATCACGGGGAAAAAGACGATTACTGGTTTATGGTCATAGGCACATTTATAGCGAGCTTAATACCTCTTGGTTTTCTTGTATCGTCTGAACCCTGGCATATTTACGCGTTTCAGTTTATATATTCAATCGCAATGGCAATGGTAATACCGCCATGGGGCGGAATATTTACAAGGCATATTGATAAGGGGAGAGAAGCCGAAACATGGGGATTTGAAAGTTCCGCGCTCGGGCTCGGCGTGGGAATCGCGGGGATTATAGGAGGGTTTGTCGCGAAGAGCATTGGGTTTGCGCCGCTGTTTATTTTGGTTTCTGTTTTTGGCATACTTGGGAGCTTTTTGCTTCTAACTATTAAAAAAGACATTTTGGCAAAGGGCGGGAAAGTGTTGCCCATCAAGAAAATTGATCATGTAATATAGAGGATTTCGCCGCGCCGACTCGGAACTACCACCCTCCTTACGAAGCCTGCCCGCCGAAGCCCTGCCCGTCCGGCAGGCGGGCTTGGCGTAGGCGGGGAGGGGCTAGGGGTGGTAAAATTAAGAGCCCTCGAATTAACGAGGGCTCGGCTTTTTGTCCCGCAGTTGGCGGGACGGGTCGTCATGGTGGCGACCGTGGTTTCCTCAAAGAACTTGTTTATGTCAGCTGACCGTACCTAAGGCCAGCTTAGAGAAGTCG
>CAYJWU010000003.1:19775-25393 GCA_964374025.1 uncultured Candidatus Saccharibacteria bacterium | reverse complement strand
TCAAAGAACTTGTTTATGTCAGCTGACCGTACCTAAGGCCAGCTTAGAGAAGTCGGAGTAGCGCCTTTCCTAGGCATCCGATCCCTCCTTCTTGTATTGAGCAAGCGGGGGATGGAAGTCTCCTCCGCTTGCTCGCCTGTGGAAGGGTACCGTTTGGTACCCCGCCGGGCCGGGGTGGACCTAGCCGCAGTCCGGGTTGGCCAGGGTGGAGCCGGTGAAGGTGCAGTTAACAGTCGCGTCTAACCGGAACATCTTGGTACTCACAGCATCCTTTTCTCCTTTGGGGCTTCGGTGCATACGCCCCTTTTAGTATCGAAGGCCTAGTGTCTGCTTCCGATTTTTCACTATCCACTCCTCAACTTCCATTTTTGGAGTTTTCAGTTACTCACGTAAGCAGTCCTATGACCCTCCTCTCTGTTTCCTAGCTGATTAGCATTGCAGATATTACTGATTGATCTAAAATCTAAGACACAGAGAGGAGGGGATACTAGCTACACAAGTAGTATATCATATATTTAAGTACTTGTCAAGAGTTTTAGCAGATTTCGGCGATTTTTGAATCGTAAAACTAGTATAGCCCCTGCTGGAAATCCTGTCAAGATGTGACTAACTTCAGCGCTATTCTGCGCTCCCCGGGTACTATTTGGGTTATTTCAAATTGATATTCCTTGCCATCCTGTAATCTTGCCCTCATATCTTCTTCCGACGCAAATTCCGAGATATGAACAAGCCCCTGAACGCTTTCTTCTAATTTCACAAGAGTTCCATATTGGGTTATTTTTGAGACAACCCCCGTAATTATTTTGCCTTTCGGGTATTTCTTTTCAAGCACGTTCCAGGGATCTTCTTTGAGGGCCTTGAGAGAGAGCGAGATCCTTCCGTTGCTCGCGACATCCATTATTTTTGCCTTTACTTTATCTCCCACTTTAACAATATCATGCGGGTCATTTACGAGCTGCCAGTCCAATTCCGAAATATGGGCTAGGCCCTCGATAAGAGGATCAAGGCGGATAAATGCTCCAAAATCCACAACGCCTGTAATTTCTCCTTCAACAATGTCTCCCACCTTATACTTTTCAAGCGCTTTTTTTATGGACTCTTCCTCTCCAGATTTTTCAGAAACAATAAATTTGTTTTGCCTTTGGCTGACATCAAGTATGCGCACATTCATGGTTTGCCCGATAAATTTTTGGATTTCTCTTAGAATTTTTTCTTTGTCCCCTCCTTCCACCCGCGGATAGTGCGCCGGGGCAAGCTGGGATACGGGTAGAAACCCCTCAATGCCCTCCTTTTCTATCATAAGGCCGCCTCGGTTCGCATCGATAATTTTTACCGAAATAAGTTCCTGCTCATCCTTCATTCTCGCGAGTTTTTGCCAGCTTGTCTCTCGTCCAGCTTCGGACAAAGACAGCTCCCGCAATCCATCCTCATTTTCAAGCTCCACTATTTTTGCCCTTATAATATCTCCTTTTTTCTTGCCCTTGAGCTTGTCCTGGGACTCGTGATACTCGCGGCCATAGATTATGCCCGTACCCACAATGCCAAGATCAATATATACCTCGCCGCCCTCTATTGTTATTATGGGCCCCTCCACAATATCGCCGTCCTTAGGCGACTGGAAAAAAAGGCGTTCTTGCTCGGCCGCTAATTTCATCGCGTTTTCTTTTGTGGTATTTTGAGGACTTATGGGCATACCCTGTAATGACCTTGCGAATTATCCGTTCCGATTACTATCGGAACAGATATAAAATCGAAATACAAGGTCTTTCTACTATACTCCGTAATGACTTACTCAATTATTTAGTAAAAATAATTGAGTTATCGCAAGGTCATTACGGGGCATATCCTCCTACTTAGCACAGCTTGAGTTACAATGCAATATTTGTTAGTATATATGCATGATTATTACCTGGTACGGACAAGCGTGTTTCAAGGTACAAAGCGGCGATAAGACGCTTGTTATAGATCCATTCTCAAAATCTATCGGACTTACGCCTCCAGGCATCCAAGCCGATATTGTTTTTGTTACGCACGAGCACTCCGACCACAGCAACATAAAAGCGATAAAAGGAGATTATTTTCTCATAAATGGTCCGGGGGAATACGAAGTAGGGGGGGTAAAGGTAAGGGGAATTACGAGTTTTCACGATAATGAAAAGGGGGCAAAACGCGGTTTAAACACCTTATATCTTATAGAGAGTGAAGGGATAAGAATTTTGCATTGCGGCGATTTGGGCCAAGAGCGGCTGGAAGAGGGGCAGCTGGACGAGATAGGGGGAGTAGACGTATTAATGATTCCTGTCGGAGGATTTTTTACGATAGACGGGCATTCCGCTGTCGGAATAATAAATGAGATACAGCCGAGAATCGTAATCCCCATGCATTATAAGGTGCCTAAGCTTGCTATTCCAGAGCTTCAGGGGGTAGGTAATTTTCTAAAAGAATTCGGAGATCCGGATTCTGTTGCCCAGGAGAAGCTAGCTATTAAACAGAAGGATTTCGCCGGTGTGGAAGAAAAAACCAAAGTAATTGTGATGAAAATATGACCCGTTTAATTATATGTATATCGGCAAAGTAGAAACAAAAGAAATATCCGAAGAAATGCGCGAGTCATATCTTGACTACGCGATGTCTGTGATAGTATCCCGCGCGCTGCCGGACGTGCGAGATGGGTTAAAGCCGGTACACCGGCGAATTTTGTATACAATGCATGAAATGGGCCTGCGCCATAACGTAAAGTTTAGAAAGTCCGCGGCTGTGGTCGGAGATGTTTTGGGTAAATATCATCCCCACGGAGATACGGCGGTGTATGACTCCATGGCGCGTATGGCGCAGGACTTCTCGCTGCGCTACCCGCTTGTAAATGGCCAGGGGAACTGGGGGTCGGTAGACGGAGACGCGCCAGCCGCGATGAGGTATACGGAAGCAAGGATGACAAAGTTTTCGGAAGAGATGCTCAAAGACATTGATAAAGAAACGGTAGAGTGGGCGGATAATTATGACGCGACAAGGAAAGAGCCGAAAGTTTTGCCCTCCGCCGTTCCCCAGCTTCTCATGAACGGCACCATGGGCATCGCGGTTGGAATGGCGACGAATATACCACCCCATAATCTTTCAGAATTGATGGAAGCGTTGATTTATTTGATAGATTCTCCCAAGGCCACAACGTCGGATCTACTTAAGTTTATAAAGGGGCCGGATTTTCCAACCGGAGGAGTTGTGTTCGGAAAAAAGAGCATGCGCGAAGCATACGCCCAAGGCAGGGGGCCGATAGTGATGAGGGGCGTTGCCGAGTTATCAGAACGCACAATAGAGATAACCGAGATTCCCTATCAGGTGAATAAGTCTGCTCTTATAGAGAAAATCGCGGAGCTTGTTAAGGAGGGAAGAATTGACGGGATAAGGGATATCCGCGACGAATCTGATAGAGCCGGCATGAGCATAATTATTGAGCTTAAAAAAGACGCCTATCCTCAAAAAATATTAAATTCCCTTTACAAATTTACGGAATTACAAAAAACTTTCCACCTCAATATGCTAGCCCTTGTGGACGGCATTCAGCCGGAGGTGCTCTCTATTCGCGATGTGCTTGAAAAATACCTTGAGTACAGGCATAAAGTCGTACGCCGTCGCGTAGAGTTTGATTTGGCAAGGACAAAGGAGAGAGCGCATATTTTGGAGGGGCTTAAAAAGGCGCTTCTAAAGATCGACGCGGTAATACGCGTGATAAAAGCGTCCGCGGATAGAGACGACGCCCATAAAAATCTCAAAAAGGAATTTAAATTTTCCGCGGAGCAGGCGACGGCTATCCTTGAAATGCGACTTCAGACGCTCGCGAACCTTGAGCGCAAAAAGATAGACGACGAACTAAAAGAAAAAAATAAGACAATATTGGAACTCGCCTTTCTTTTAAAAGATAAAAGGGCATTTCTTAAATTAATAAAAGACGAGTTTTCCCTGATAAAGGATACGTACGGAGACAAGCGCAGAACAAGGATTGCTCTACAAGACGCCGAGGATATCCAGGATGAGGATCTGATACCCAAAGAGGAAACTATTGTCAGTCTTACGCGCGGCGGATATATAAAAAGGGTTACGCCGAGTGCCTACAAAAGCCAAAAGAGAGGAGGAAAAGGGATAATAGGCATGGAAACCAAGGGCGAAGACGTAGTCGAACATTTTCTGTATACCTCTACCCATGACCGCCTTTTGTTTTTTACGGCCCAGGGCAAGGTATACCAAAGTATCGCTTACGAAATTCCCAAATCAACCCGCATAGGGCGGGGAAGGGCGCTCGTGAACTTTCTTGACCTTGCGAGAGACGATGTTGTTAATGCCGTTTTGTCGCTTGAGCGGCTTGACAAAGAAGAGGCAGAGGGGACAAGGAAGGACTCGGTAAAGTTCCTCATAATGGCGACAAAACATGGTACAATGAAAAAGACGTCCATAGAGGACTTTAAGAATGTCCGAAAGTCTGGCCTTGGAGCCATACATCTCAAACAGGGAGACGCGCTGAAATGGGTAGGGGTCACGCACGGCAAAGACGATATAGTACTCACAACAATAAACGGCAAGGCGATACGATTTCATGAATCCGATGTGCGCCCAATGGGCCGTTCCGCTAGCGGCGTGCGCGGCATAAACCTCAAAGCCGATGATGAGGTAATCTCTATGATTGTCGCGGATTCTTCACTTAAACACATGCTTATTTTGTCGGAAAATGGTTTTGGCAAGCGCACAGCTGTTTCCCTTTTTAAAGTACAGAAAAGAGGGGGGTCGGGCGTAAAGGCCGCGAAAATTTCTGCAAAAACCGGCAAGCTTGTTAGCGCCTTGGCTATAGGCGAGGGCCACGACGAACTTATAGCGGTATCGCAAAAGGGTCATGTGATACGAACCGGGCTTAAAAGCATATCTATGCTCGGTAGGTCCACTCAAGGGGTGAAGATAATGAAGTTGTCTGCCGAAGATAAAGTGGCTTCGGCAGTAGCCGTATAAATTTTATTTTTCCATATGAAGAATCTAAGCGGTTTCATGCGTCCGGAAGGAGTACTTGACAATGTGGATATAAAAAGAGGGATGAAGATTGCCGATTTTGGCTGCGGGGCGGGATATTTTACGATTCCCGTCGCAAAAAAAGTCGGGAGGGAGGGCCGGGTTTACGCGATTGATGTCAGGGAGAGCGCTCTGGACGCGGTGCGGAGCAGGGCTAAGATTCTTTCAATCCTGAACATCAAGACAATCAGGGCAAATCTTGAAAAAGAAAGGGGCTCCGGGCTCGATGATAAATCTATGGACATAATTTTTATTGCTAATATTTTATTTCAGTCAAAGCTTAAAGACGCTATACTAAAAGAAGCGGCGAGAATCCTTAAAAAAACCGGAAAAATTGTAGTCGTAGAATGGAATAGCGACGCGCTCTTTGGCCCCGGGGCGGACTCACGAATATCAAAAAAGGAGCTAAAAGATTTGTTAAAGCGCGCCGGGTTTGTGCTTGAGAAGGAATTTAACGCGGGGATGAGTCACTACGGATTGGTGCTTTCGTTATAAATCGCGTATGGCATTACTTAAGTACCAAAGAAACAGATTAATTGTGCTCTTTGTTGTTCTACTTTTTGGAG
>CAYJWU010000003.1:8573-19675 GCA_964374025.1 uncultured Candidatus Saccharibacteria bacterium | reverse complement strand
CTTAAGTACCAAAGAAACAGATTAATTGTGCTCTTTGTTGTTCTACTTTTTGGAGGGGTAGCGCTTTTGATGACGCAGGGTTTGTTGCCCGGCATAAAAAAGGAAAAGCTCCCGGGCCCCGCGGGTCCTACCCCCATAACCCTTGAATTCTGGAATGTGTTTGAAGACGCGAGCGTATATTCCGAGCAAATTTTGGAGTACAAAAAACTTTATCCGCACGTAACAATAAACTACACAAAGGTAAGCTCCATAGAATACCGCGAAAAGCTGCGAGACGCGTTCGCCAATGGCACCGACCCGGACATTTTTGCCATACACAATACCTGGCTTCCCTTGGAGCAGAAGCGTATTTCTCCCGCGCCCTCTTCGCTCCCCTCCGTTGCGCAGTCAAAGATTATATTTCCAAACGTTGTGGGATTTGATTTTATAAGAGAGACCGAAGCGGGCGAGAGAATCGTATACGCCATCCCCTTAGCCATAGAGACGCTGGGACTTTTTTACAACAAAGATTATTTTGATACCGCCAATATCACATCGCCTCCAAAGACCTGGGAGGAGCTGCTCGATTACGCGAAGCTCTTTACGCAGTTTGACGATAAGGGGCAAATAAAGATTTCGGGGATCGCCCTTGGCACCGCGGACAATATAAACCGATCCACAGACATCGTAAGTCTCTTGATGATGCAGGGAGGAGCTCGCATGACGAATGAGCTTCTTACGGAAGCGACGTTTGACGATCAGGTTTGGGCGGGAGAAGGAGCGGGCCTGCGCCGTTTCAGCCCGGGCAAGGAGGCGCTTGAGTTTTATCTCGCTTTTTCCGACAAAACCCGCAACGTTTATTCTTGGGATAAGGATATGCCATATTCAATAGACGCGTTTGTTGAGGGCAAGGCCGCTATGATGATAAACTATCCCCATCAAATTCCTGTTATAATGAATAAGGCGCCTCATCTCAATTTCGCGACTGCTCCCGTTCCACAGCTTCAGGGCAGAGTTGAGGATATAAACTACGCAAGCTACTTTGGGCTTACTGTTTCCAAAAATTCTCCCAATGCTTCAAGCGCTTGGCAGTTTATAGATTTCCTGATGAGTCCCGAGAATCTTAAAAAGTATTTGACTAAAGCAAAACTTCCGACATCCCGGCGCGATCTTATACTGTATCAACAGCAGGATATGGAGCTTAGGCATTTCGCAAACCAGATTGTTTCCGCGCGATCCTGGTATATGGGAGATTCTTCCGCCGTAGAGACTATATTGCGCGATACAATAAAATCAGCGGAGGTTGGTGAGCGAACAGTAGATGAAGCGCTTGAAGACGCGGCCGCAAGGGCGACGGTTGTTATACAAAAGATACAAAATTAATAAGCAAAATGAAAAAGATTATGAAAAAGATTATACCATCTATCATTATGTTCTTGCCGGTTTTTGTGTTTGCCCAGCAAACACTTTCGCTTCAAAATCCCCTTGGCTCACAAACTTTTGAAGAGCTTATTGGCGCGATAATCAACTGGCTTCTGATTATAACCTTGCCTATAATTATTTTACTTATACTATATGCGGGGTTTCAGTTTATAGTATCGGGAGTATCGCCGGATCAGAGAAAAAATGCCGTAAATATAGTAAAATATGCTATGATTGGATACGCGATAATGCTTTTGGCAAAAGTGCTTGTGGGGGTAATCAGCGGAGTATTTACTTAGTTTATTTATCCACAGACATTAATTTGTTAAAATTTTGCTATAATAAAGTCAAACGGTCGAGCAATAAAAACATTTAACTTGCTAATAAAAAATATTCAAATGACAAAAACATTAAACATTTCATTAATACCGGCGCTGATATTAGCGGCATTTTTGCTGTTAAGCGTATTTGCCGCTTTACCCGCGTACGCGCAGACAGAAATAAAGGAAAGTTGTGTGCTCGCAAGAGACATAAAAGTAAAAGCAACCACTATTTTAAAGGGGACTACAGTTCAGGACGGTACTACTCCCATCAGCGGAGCTACTATGGGAGAAGCCAGTGCTACTATTGGCATTAAGGAATGGGGCACTATATGTCTTGTAAACACAATAAACGCTGTTACCGACTGGCTATTCTTCATACTTATAAGCATCGCGTTCATCTTTATACTTATCGCGGGATTTCTCTGGATGACAGGAAGAGGCGAACCGGAGAAGCAGAAGCAGGCAAGCAATATGATCGCGGCAGCGCTTGTCGGTATAGTAATCGCGATTCTTGCGCGCATTATACCTGCCGTGCTAATCGGAATATTGGCGTAGAGGTATAGAGCAGACAAGCTAACAATGGCAAAAAATTTAGTTACACTAATGGTTTTTCCTGTAGCCGTCTTTTTGTTAGGCGGATTTTTCGCTGTGTCTGCTAGCGCGCAATCCGAGGGCATCAAAGAGAGTTGTACGCTTGTGGATGATTTAAAGATTCGTATTAATTTTCCGATAGTATCGGGATTTGTAGCTACTCATTCCCTTCAAAAAAATTCTGTAATATCTTCCCAAATAAAACCCTCTGATAATGTAAAGGCGAAATTAATAACAGGAGCTACTGGGCAGGTGAGCGAAACGTGGAGTGACGCTTCACAAAGTCCAATAAGGGAAGCAATAGAAAATAAATGGGGATTGATATGCCTTGTAAATACAATAAACAGCGTTACGCGATGGCTCTTCTTTGTCCTGATGTCCATTTCATTCGCGATGATACTTTTGGCCGCGTTTTTCTGGATTACTTCGGGCACAAATTCCGAAAATCAGAAAAAAGCGGGGCAGATGATAGCGGCTGCGCTTGTGGGCATAGCCATTGCCCTTATGTCACGTATAATACCGGGTATGGTTATAGGTATACTTACGTAAATAATTCGTGTATAATTATACGCGTATGCTGCGCCCGTGGCGGAACTGGCATACGCGTGGGGTTTAGGACCCCATCCCGCAAGGGTTAGAGGTTCAAATCCTCTCGGGCGCACTTGAAAAATCTCCCAAGGGGATTACGCAAATATATCCGCAAGGAGAAGGCCCGCGTACGGCGGGAGTTTTTGAATACAAAAGAACGCGAAGAAAATCTTAAATTGCTTTACGAATCTCTTAATAAGTGGTACAAAAACAAGTTCCTTTACAACATAACGCAATAAGGAAAATCTAGGCGGAGGTGATAGTTATGAGTATTTCTCTTGACCACGGACGCGAAATATTCAGAAATGCGCGCGAAGAAATCCATAAAGTTTTTGTCGGATACGATGATCTTATCACTTGTATTTTTCTTTGCATTATAAGCGTAGGCCTGAACACAACGGGGCATATGCTCATAATCGGTAAAACCGGCACTGGAAAATCAAGAATCTCGGGTCTTATGGCGCCTATGTTTGGGCTAACATACCATCGTATGGATGGTAATGGAGAGCCCCTGCCTTCTGACATTCTTGGATATCAGGATCCGAGAACAGACGAAATTGTAAAGGGGCCTATTTTTACGAACGTATTCCATGCCGACGAACTTAACAGATTTTCTCCAAGAACCCGCGCCGCGCTTCTTGCTCCGATGGCAGAACGGCTCGTGACAATACAAAACGACACATTAACGCTCGATCCACCCTTTGTGGTAATCGCCACTGAAAATCCCGCAAGCTACGGAGACGCGGCGCCTTTGCGCCTGCAAGAGAGGGACAGATTTTCGCTTTCCTTCTTTTCTGACTGGCCAGACGAGGTCGAGCAGATAGAAATCGCTCGCATTAACACTGACTCTTCCATTTTGAATTCTAAGTTGCCAAAACTCTGCGCGCGAGATGAGATTCTGGCCCTGCAGAATG
The DNA here is from genome assembly GCA_964374025.1 of uncultured Candidatus Saccharibacteria bacterium. Lineage (GTDB taxonomy): Bacteria > Patescibacteriota > Minisyncoccia > Spechtbacterales > HO2-43-30 > JBASTI01. Next base: position 15,858 of record CAYJWU010000003.1, on the reverse strand, counting down.
AAATAGCAGAGCGCTTGCATATTGATTCCAGTATTCGTCAATTCGCAGTTCGTACCGTGCGCCAGCTTGCCCCAGATTTTTCCGATATAGAAAGCGTGAAAAACAGAAAAGATATTCGCGATACTTCCATTGTTCGCGGCGCTAACGACCTTCTTACCCACTCAAGATCATTTGCTTTTTTACTAGGCGATAATTTTGTAACTCCAGAGCACATTCGTTGGGTTGCAGAATTCGCTCTGCCGCATCGTATTGATGCGCAGGATTTTTCGCGGCACGAAAGAAAAGAAAAGATCAGAATGGCGCTTGATCTAGCCAGCGAAAAAATGTATGGCAGGGCAAGGTAAGCAGTGCCTAGCAAAGCGTATTTTGATTTTACTGCTCTCCTTCGTTCTAAAAGCGAATTTGCGGGCATATGGAGTTCAGTGTTTTTGGGCCAAGGAGGGGATATATCCCATATAAGGCCATACCAGCCCGGGGATAAGCTTCGCAACATACATAAACCCAGTTTTTTTCGCGGGGAGCTCATGACAAAGGAGTTCCTTGGCGAGCGGCGGATGGCGATACGAATGGTTTTTGATGTGGGGCCATCCGTAACTCCCATGGGGAAATTTGACCCGATTACGGCAAAAGCCGCGAAAGACGCTGTTGCTTTGTTCTCGGATCTAATACGGGGAGCCGCGGATTTCTGGGGCGTTAGTGTTGATGGGGGCGATATGGCGGCGAGTTTGCCAAGGGGCTCTCTCGTATTTTTGGTCAGCGATTTCTATGGGGGGCCAGAAGCCCATACTTTATTCTTCGAGCAATGCAAGAACGCGAAGACCGATCTGATCCCCGTCTTTATAGACACCTCGTGGATCTGGCGCGAGCTTCAAAAAAGCAACGTACAGATTTCGGGGGTGGATATAGGCGGAGCCAGGGAAGAAGGGGTTGTTTCCACCGGTAAAAAAGCCCTTGCGCAAAAAGAAGCGTCTTTTAAGGAGCGCGAAGCGCGCCTTACTGGGCTGCTTAAGCGGTATGGCATGCCGTGGATTAACCTAAAAAAGCCCGAGTTTAATGATTATGTCAGAGAAACGACGCGGTGCTTTACTGAAAAATATAGAACAAGCGCTTAGAAAGATGCGGTAAATTTGGGAAAGGAGGTGCCGAGATGGCCAAATGCGTGAGAAAAGCTTTTGTTTTCGCGCCCTTGCTTATCGTCTTCGTTTTCGGCGGCCTCCTTTTATGGAATTGGGGGGTTGGCAGGGATGACAGTGACGCGATATGCGGCACGCTAGTGAAGGATGATCCTACCAATGAAGCTACCAAAATTGTAGCGACTGGAAAGTTTACTTCCCATAACGAAGGATTTATTTACATCGGAGATATAGTGGAGTTTGAGCTTGTCGTGGTTTATGACCACGATCGCGTAGAAGTAAAAGAGCGGAGCATGCTGAATTTAAATCTGTCTCCGTATAAGGTTCTTTCCCAAGGCGATGTCGTTAGCAAACGGCATCCTCTGTGCAGTGAAAAAACCATACACTTTACGCTTCAGGCGCTGGATGTTGATCCGGGTTCAAAAAATATATTGAAGCAGGTGAACTCCGAGGGATACGAAAGCAAGCCCGAGATTGAATACGCCGGGGATGGGCTGGTGAGAACTATCAGTCCAAATTACGAGGCCCCTTATGTGGCTACTATAACGGGCGGCGAGATTCGTCGTCTTCCCGATAACGCGGAAAAGTATCCTTTGCCTCAAAAAAAGCAGAGGGAGAAAACCTGGCAAGATACCGCGCGGTTTTCCCTTGGGATCGTACTGACCCTTTGGCTGATCGTGTGGGTTGGACTGCCCCGCGTAATAAACAAAACGAAACGCAAGGTTGCTGGCAAGGAGCTTACTGACCCTAGGGATTTGTTCCCCGAATTGTATCAAGACGGCGATGCGCATACGCGTCTTGTGAGCGCGTATTTCCGGCTTGAAGGATTACTCGATGCGTCTTTGCTTAAAAAGGCCTCCCGCGTCTTTTCGGGCCTTCTGACTAAAGTGGACGAAGAAGCTATTATCCTTGAGCTGCGCGCGTATGTAGAGGGGAGGTATGGCAATGATGGACTGGCTTAGCGCCTTCATCTCTTCATCCTCCCCTGTTTATTTACTCGTATTTTTGCCGTTCCTCTTTCTTTTTTTAACAAAGAAACGAATTTTACGGATACCCATTCCATATCTTTCGGATTTCAGGGATAAAGGGATTTTGCGCTCGGGTAAAGCGCGGTTTATTATCTTCTGGTGCCTTGCGTCCGCGCTCATAATTACGCTTGTTTCGCCGACAATACCAACCCTTAAAACCGTTGTGGTTCATTCGCGCGAGGTATGCGAGCGGGACATCGTAAGTGTTTATGATGTTTCTGGGAGCATGCGGGACCCATTCAAGGGCGATCTTAAAGGACCTAATAAGTTTGACGCGGCATGGGAAGCGCTATACAAGTTTGCCAAAACCCGTTCTTCCGACTGCTTTTCCACAGTAGTTTTTAGCGGCCGACAGGGTAGGGGAGCTTCCTATCCCGAAAAAGAGCGGGGATACGCGTTTGTGGCGAATTCATTTGTCAGGGATCCAGACGAGCTGCTCCTGCCCCTAAAAGACGGCATAGACAAGGAAAATCTCGGATCTTTGCTACGGCAGTTTTCGCAAGGCACAGAGATTAGCGAGGGCCTTATAGTCGCGGACAAGTTTTTAAGGGAGGAGTCTACCGCGGAAACTAAGGCGCTGATATTGATTTCGGATCTCGGAAACGAACCCAAAGACAACGAGCGGGCAATAGAGACGCTAAACAGTATTATAGATCGTGATATTTCCGTGTATGTTTTTGGAGTGGACACCTATAAAGACGATCAGTTTTACAAGGGCATTCGCGCGCTTGGGAGTATTGGGAAACTGCATTACTTCCGGGTTGAAAGCGAGGAGGATATGGAGAGGGCCTACGATGTTATCAGCCGCCTTGAACCTTCGGGGGAACCTCATACGCGGACAGAAATAGTCTCGGTTCAAAGGTTAAACTTCATGTTTTTATGGGCGGCGTTGGCAATCTTTGCGATATGGCTCATTTCAGAGTTTAGAGTTGCGCGGATACCATAGGAGGAAAAAAATGATTAAACCAGTCGCGTGTGTGCTCGGTTTGGCGCTTGCTAGTGTTCTTATATGGAGTACGATGCATATTTTCGATAAAGATGCGTCAGAATCTCAAGAGCAAACTGATTTTTCCGCTCTTTTAGACGAAGAGGCCGCGCTGAATGTTTACAATTCTGCCTGTAGCGGGGTGGTAAACCAAGGATACTATGATGACATGCTCGGCGGCGCGCAGGTTCCCGATAGCGAGGCGCGCCAATCCGGCATAAGGAGATGTTTGGAGCATAGAAGCGAGCAACTTGAAAAGTGGACCAGTTTGTCTGAATCAGCCGACTCAAAGGATGTTCTTGCCCGCGCGTTTTTTTACAAAGCAGGCCTTCATTACGCCGACGCCTACGATAACCGCAATCTTGAAAGCGCGAATCTCGCGGTGAAGTCGCTTGAAGCGTCGTTGAGTTACGAGCCCGGCTTTATTGAAGAGGGGTTTAGCAAGTTTGATTACAGTCGCAGAGAGCTTATAGAAATGGCGCGTAATCTGCGCGATGAACTAAAGAGAGAAGAGAAGCAAAAAAAGAAGAAAGATCAGGAGCTAGAGCCGGCGGAGAAGCAGAAGCAAACAAGCGGCAAAAAAGGAGAAGTTGATGGCATAGAAGTTCCTATTGTGGAGCAGGGAGTTAGGCCATAATGGGAATTGAGTCGCCGCATCTTCTTGCCATTATGGGGTCGGTCATACTGGTTGTCACTTTTATAGTTATTGTTCTCGGTATTAAACGGATTAGGTCTCTCGCCATTGTATATGACAACACGAGGGTATTAGTAAAAATTGTTTCCTTGAAAATTTTACTGATAATGTTCGTGGGGCTGTTTATAGCTGCTGCTTTTGCAAACCCCTATTACACCGGCAGCGCCAAAGCAACTGCGTTGCTTTGTATTGACGGGGCAATTGTAAATGACGACTCCGTAAGCATGAGCGCGCAAGCAGTAAGCGGCGGGCAAAGACGCATAGACAGAGCAAGGATTATCGCCGCGGATTTGGCCGAGGGGCTTGGTTGCGTGAATCTAGCGGTTTGCGAGTTCACAGATTTGACATTCTGTCGGGCCAGATTCGGGTCATCGCATTCCCAAATTTTAAGAACAATAAAAGGATTTGAAATAGATGCCATAACCGGTTCCGGAAGCGAAATTGCTGATACATTAAGCCGCGCGGCTAATGAGTTTCCAAAAGACAGCGACAGGGCAAGATTTATTTTCCTTATAAGCGATGGGGGCGAGAAACTTTCTTCCGAATACTACCAAGACGAACTCAATGCTGTATTGGATCATTTAAAAGACAACGAGATTATCGCGGTGGCGATAGGGGTGGGAGAAGATTACGATGTCCCAGTGGCTCTTGTCCCCCAAACCAATCTTTTCAGTAGGGAGAAAATAGTAGAAGTAGACGACAAAAAATATGAGGTCGTATATACCAAGCTTGAAGAAAATAAGCTAAAACATATAGCCGCAAGAACCGGCGGCTTATATATCCACGAGAGTGAATTTGATAGCGTCAGGATAAATTCTTTTATCGCTTCTTCCCTTGGCGCGAAAGGACTTATAAGGCCGGCTACGACGAGCTTGTCCGGCGCGTTTATCGGCGCGGCACTCGTCTGTCTCTTGATGTACGGATTGTTCTTTAGACCCTCTTTTAAAAGAAAATAAAAGAGGGTTTTTGATTGACAGCGGGTGTCCTTTGTAGTAATAATACATATAATGACAACGAGGGAACTGACATTTGTAAGTCCTACATTTGGGAAAATGACTCTGGATGAAGCGTGCCAGAGTATTTTTGGTTATATGCAGGAGGAGCCAAAATTTCGCTACTCTATAATCATAGGCACTGATTCCGAGGGTTTTGGAGAGGTCAATTTTGTAACGGCTCTTATGGTCCACAGGGTTGGCCGCGGAGGCAGGTGCTTTATCACAAAAACCAAAGTCCCAAATATTGCCGAGCTTCGGCAGAAAATTTATCAGGAGGCGACACTCTCGCTTGAAATAACCCAGCTTGTAGTTAAGAAACTCCGCGAGTTTTTAAGCGAAGAATATCTGCATAAGGGGTTTGAGATACACGTGGATATCGGCGAGAACGGACCTACAAAAGACATGATCAAAGAGGTTGTGGGGATGGTAAAAGGGAGCGGCTACACCGTGCGTATCAAGCCAGAGTCCTATTGCGCATCGTGTGTGGCGGATAGATATACGGGGTAGACAATTGACAAGCGACCAATGACAAAAAAGTTTCCCAATGGCTTCTTTTGGGGCACTGCCACTTCTTCCCATCAGATAGAAGGCGATAATACAAATAATGATTGGTGGGACGCGGAGCAGGGTACCAGTCGGTACCCTGCTCCGCAGGGTACCGACTGGTACCCTGCGGAGCAGAAAGGTCCGCCAGATGGCGGAGTGCCGCATAAATCCGGTAGGGCGTGTGATTCGTACAATAGGTACGAAGAAGATTTCGACTTGGCAAAAGCGATGGCGAACAATGCCCATCGCTTTTCAATTGAGTGGTCGCGCGTGGAGCCGGAGGAGGGAAAATTCAGCGAAGAGGCGATAGCGCACTACCGTAAAGTTCTCCAAGCCCTTCGCGCCCGTGGGCTCGAGCCGTTTGTAACATTGCATCATTTCACGAATCCAATTTGGTTTGCGCAAAAAGGCGGCTGGACAAACAAAAAAGCGCCGGAGTATTTTGAGCGATACGTTAATTTTGTAGCGTCGCGACTTGGAAGCGGAATAAATTATTGGATAACTATAAACGAACCTAATATTGTGATTCGTCAGGGTTATTTACGGGGAATCTGGCCTCCTTTTCACAGAAAGGATTTTTTAGGATTTTTTAGAGCCCTGCAGAACATGGCAGAAGCCCATAAGAGAGCATATTTCGTTTTGCACCAGATAAATAACTCACCGCAAGTTGGAATTGCCCAGAGTGTAAATTATTTTGAATCAGAGAGCGGGGTTCTAAAATTTGCAAATGGATTTTTGGTTCGTATTTTAAGATATCTAAAAAACGAGTGGTTTCTTAATAAAATCAAAAACCATCAGGATTTTATCGGATTAAATTATTATAACCACTATAAAATTTCGGTATTAAAAGGAAAATATCAAGACGGAAGAGAGCGTAGCGATTTTGGCTGGGAAATATATCCGGAAGGAATTTATCATGTTGTAAGAGATATTTACAAAAAGTACAAAAAACCAATCTATATTACAGAAAACGGCATCTCTGACGCCGATGACGATCAGCGTCCGGAGTTTATCAAAAGTCATCTAAGGTGGTTGCATAAATCAATTACCCTACCATATGCTCAGCGATCCCTGCCTGCCGGCCTGCCTGCCGGTAGGCAGGGCAGGCAGGGTGAGTATAATGTCGGAGCGCGTCGAGATACTGATTTTCGAGGCGCCGATGTGCGCGGATATTTTTACTGGTCGCTTCTTGATAATTTTGAGTGGGCCGAGGGCTTCACGCAAAGATTTGGCTTGGTGGAAGTGAACTTTGAAACCTTCGCGCGCAAGACGCGCCCGAGCGGGGAGATGTACAGGGAGATTTGTAAATCTAATAGTATCTAAATTAAAAAGAGCCGGTTGGCTCTTTAGGTTTTTGCTAATTCTCGCGCCCTGTATGTCCGCATAGTTTTCCAGGAAACAATTGATGCGACGAGAAAAAGAAATGCGCCCGCGAAGAAGAGAACTTGGAAGCCAAAACGTTCAATAAGGACTCCCGCAACAATTGCTCCTGCGCCAGTGGCAATGAAGAATATAGCATGACTAATACCCCACTCTTCTCCCTCCTTGTTTTTATCCGTGAGTTTATTTTGTAGGAGAGGGGTAGCGGGCAAAGTCAATCCACCGATCATCCCGTAAACACCCTGAAGGAGGTAGAGATGCCAAGGAAGAATTACAAATGCCATGAGAAGTAGATACATAGCGCCTGCCAAATGCCGAATCGTGAAAAAATAAAAAGGCAAAATGTTCTTTTTCCTTGAATAGCGATCAAGTACCCGGCCTCCCAGAAAACTCATAAATCCTTGCACAAAAGGAGAGATGGCTGTAGCAATGCTTGCAACTCGAATATCTCCGCCTTTTATGTTCTCGGAAGCAAATACTACAAGAAACGGCATGGTGAGTCCCAAGGCAAGTGCGTTGATGCT
>CAYJWU010000003.1:0-8473 GCA_964374025.1 uncultured Candidatus Saccharibacteria bacterium | reverse complement strand
TTTTTTGCTTATGACTTTTTGTCGGCCAACTTCGCGCACGACTGTTGTGCCGGGTTCTACCCTTTCCAGTAAAAGCGTATGCGCTCCGGTATAGGATTCTTCGCCTATATCCTGCACTGATTTTGAAACAATAGAATTGTTTATTCCTATAAACACTCTATCTCCGACCCTGCATTCATGTTTTTCTTTGCCGTCGTAGTTGCCAAAAACCGTGCCCGCGCCGACATTGCAGTCACAGCCCATTTTTACGTCGCCTATGTAGCTACAGTGTTTGGCTTTCGTATTTCTTCCAAGAGTGGAACGTACAATTTCACAGTGCGCTATTTCTGATCCCGCCCCTATTGTTGCCCGTTCGTGTATATGAGCTTGTGCTCCAATGTGGCACGATCGTCCAATATGGATACTTCGTTTTCCCGTCTTCATAATTTCTTCTTCAAATTTTTCCCCTTCAATTATTGCCTTGGGACCTATCGCGCAGTCAGATGCGATATATGCGTATTTGATATTGCAGTCCGAGTCGATGTCGCACCTTGCGCCAATATGTGACCACACTATACGGTTTTGAGAATGTACCGTTACTCGATCTTTGAGGAGCGCGTGATACATGCGAGCGCCCCAAATTGTACACCCTTTCCCTATACGAGTTTGCGAAATACGGCTCCCGACAAATATTTTGGAAAAATCTCCGACATCGGTATCTTCAAGTCTCACGCCCTCTTCTATTTCGCAATTTTGTCCAATAGTTGTTTGGCCAAGCAATACAATCCCCGGCCAGATAAGCGTCCCCGCGCCTATTTCTACATCCGGCCCGATAGAGATGTGCTCCCAGGGGGCTTGTTTCTTAATAAACTTAACTCCTGCGAGTTGCAGGCGCATAACCTTTGCCTTCATCGAGAGGGTATCAATAAACTCTAAATCTCTTTCGTTCATTGCAATTTTCTCCTTATGAAATTTTGAAAAGTGCTCAATCCAAAATAGCAATTTTATCCTATTGACGCAATAGAGGAAAGGGAGTAGATTATTGGTAGTTCTTACGGGGAGGCATAAAAATGGCCGGTAGATTGAAGGTATTGGAGTTTTTGCAGGACAATACGAAGAATAAGCCCAACGAGGACGCTATTGGAATATCAGAAAGCAAAGAGGCATTCGCGGTCGCGGATGGAGTGACCCGCTCTGTGCAGGTCGGCAAGCCATACCCCAACCCCTCTCCGGCAGGAGCGGCAGCCAGTTTTTTCTGCCACAAAGTGCTGCGGAAGGCGTTGTGGAATCCCAAAGCCACCTCGCTTCCTTTGCTGTACGAGCCGAGAGTACTAAACAGTGAAGGGGATATTTTCTCGGCTTTTCGCGAGGCGAATTTAGCGATGGCTGAATTAAACAGGCAATTTGGGCTTAGCGAAAATCTGGATTACTTTGAGAATGACTTGGCGGGCTGTGTTGCTGTTTTGGGCGCTTTGTCCGGAAACACTTTGCACTACGGCTATATCGGCGATTGCGGCTTGCTTGTGTTTGACAAAGACCTCAACCCGGTATTTTTGTCTGACAATAACGAGCTTGGCGTGCTTGAATTATTCCGCGATGGCATGTGGTTTCCTGGGAAAAAAGAAAAGTATGTATTCATGCGAAAAAACTTTCGGAACCGCCCCGGCGAGCGCTTTATGACATACGGCGTGCTCACCGGCGAAGAAGAAGCTCTTTCGTATGTAAAAACAGGCAGTATATCCATTGAGCGGGAAGACACAACGGTTTTGTTCTCAGACGGCATACTGCCGTTTATATTCGATAGGGGCTTCAGGGGGGCCTTGAGAAACCAGTTTTACGGCGGAATTGAGTCCATAGAATTCATAAGGAAGACCATGGATGTTCTTACGAAAAACCTCGGCGCCAAACACATTTCCAATCTAGACGACGACAAGGCATTTGTAGCGTTTCAACTGGCTGAATAGACGGCCGGTTTTTTTTATGGTAAAAATAAGGATATGCCTAAAAAGAAAAATATAGTCGTAATCGGCGGGGGGACGGGCACTTCTGTTGTTCTCGAGGGGCTCAAGAAATATCCGGTTAATCTTTCCGCGATTATTACGACTGCTGATGACGGCAGTTCATCCGGGATTCTGCGCAAAAAATTTAAGATGATCCCGCCCGGTGATATCCGGCAATGCCTGATCGCGATTGCGGCTGGAAATTTCGGTTACTTTAATGAACGTTTCAGGGAGGGATTTTTGCAGGGCCATACGCTCGGTAATCTTATTATTACGCTCTTTTATCAAAAAAACGGCGATATTCAGCAGGCGATTGATGAACTCTTGCGTTTAACAGGAGCTCAAGGATCGCTGATACCGATGACCCTTAAGCCAGTTACTTTAGTCGCGAAGTTAAACGATGGGAGAGTCATTCGAGGCGAGCGCAATATTACGCCTTCATCCGAAATAGGCGCGAAACTTGCCAAGTTAACCCTTACGCCTCGCGATACCAAAGCTAGCCCCCGGGCAGTGCAAGCGATTAGAGATGCGGACGTGATTATAGTGGGTCCGGGCAACCTGTTCTCAAGCATTATTCCGAACTTCTTGGTTAAAGAAATCAGCGATGAATTTCGCAAGGCAAAAGCGAAGAAAATATATGTAGCTAATTTACTCACTCAGCCGGGGCACACGGACAATTTCAATGTCGCTGATTTTGTGAAAACACTCGCAAAGCATATTGGCGAAGACGCGTTTACGCACGTTGTTTACAATAATCGTTCTATACCGGAATTTTTACTAAAAGCTCACGCTAACGCGATAGTCAGCGCGCCCGTGCGCGTGACAGACGAACTCAAAAAAGACAAGCGTTATGTCGGCAGGGCTCTTGCGAGTCGATCGCCAAGGAAGAGATACGCCGGGGATCCGATAGCAAGTATCCGTAATCCGTTTTTGCATGATTCAAAGAAATTAGCCAAGGCAATAATGGAGCTATGCTAATAATCTTTGACTTTGATCATACTCTTTTTGACACACCTCGTCTCAAAGCGGTAATTCAGGAGATATTTGGAAAGCACGGCGTGGACGAGGAGATGTTTTTGCGCACGCACGATGAATCGCGCGGCGAGGGGAGGGATTGGAAACCGGAGAGGCAGTTTGAAATTTTAAAAACTCTCGGGGCTAGGGGCGTTGGTCTTATACGGGATGAATTTGAAAAACTGATGGGCGCAAGCTGCGTGTTTTTGTACGAAGATACCATGCCTTTTCTCGTAAAAACCAAACAGGATCACGTATTCGCCCTTATCACCTATGGGGAGAGCCAGTTTCAGGAGAAGAAGCTCCAAGGATGTCCAAATATGACAAAGTATTTTGATAAAATTGTAATAACTCAAAACTTATACAAAGACAAAGAAGTAGGCGATTTGTCTCTGGGCAAAGCAGCGATATTTGTAGAAGATAATCCCGTCGCGCTTTATGCCGCGAAAAAGTACGCCCCGCATATTATAACCGTGAGGATGAATAGGGGAATTGGGCGGTACGCGGACGAAGTTTCGGAAGGCGGGATTGATTATGAGGTTAAGGATCTTACGGGAGTAGAAATTTTACTTGGCAATTTATGAAGATTATTTCACTCACCCAGCATAATCAGAGCGAGATTATAAACGAAGCAGCCAGCATATTGAAGAATGGCGGATCAGTGGCTTATCCCACCGACACCGTTTATGGCCTCGGCGTAAATCCATTTGATGATTTTGCGGTGCGGCGGCTTTTCCGCATAAAAAACCGGCCGCCGGATAAGCCGGTCGCCCTTATAGTAAAAAGCATCGCTATGGCGAAAAAGCTTGCCTATATTGACGCGATAAAAGAAGAAGCATTGCGCAATCTTTGGCCGGGGGCTGTGAGTGTTGTATTATATAAAAGAAGAATTATTTCAAAGGAGATTTCCGCGGGCACGGATACGGTTTGTCTGCGCATTCCGGATAACAAATTTTGCATCGCGCTTATTCGGGCATTCAACGGCCCCATCACTTCAACCTCCGCGAATATATCGGGAGAGAATCACACCAATGATGCCGCGGTCATTGCCAAGCGCTTCGCGAAAGAAATTTATAGGCCAGATTTGATTATTGACGCCGGCGTACTTTTGGCGAAGAAACCTTCAACAGTAGTTGATCTAACGAAACAAAAGCCGAAGATTACAAGAATAGGCCCGGTTAGCCCTAAGGAACTTACAAGGATACTAAGAATGTAAAAACTGTGCGTATTCCCCATTTCGATTACACTCTCAATAGGGAACTGACCCAGCTTTACGCGTCTATCGCGCTTCGGAATTTTACATTGGGCCTTATCGCCATATTTGTACCTATTTATATTTTCCTTTACTTGTCCGGGGATATCTCAAAGACCCTTTTATTTTTTGGAACAGTGGCCTTGTTTCATGGCGCGCTTTCTCCTTTTGCGGGTAAAATAATCACGAAAATAGGCGTTAAGCATTCGATGCTCGCGAGCGTCCCATTTATCTTCCTGTACTATGTTGGGCTTTGGAAAATTGAAGCGCTCGGTGAATTCTTTTTTATTCTAATCCCAATTTTAGTAATACATAATCTGCTATACTGGCCTGCTTTCCATGTGGATTTTTCGCGTTTTTCCGACGAGAAAAGCAGGGGAAAGCAATTAAGCTACAGACATCTTGTTGCCGCGCTTTCCGAGTCAGTAGCGCCCTTGGCAGGCGGAATAATACTTACGCAATTTAGTTACCCTACACTTTTCGCTATTGTGCTTGCATTGTTATTTGTTTCAATCTTTCCGCTGTTTTTTTCAAAAGAGGCGCGCGAAACTTATACGGACAGTTTTGAAAAAGCATATCGCGAAGTGTTTAAGAAAAAATATAGAAATAAGTCCATTGCCCTTTTTGCGGAAGGCGCGGAAGGAGTGGCCTCCTTGATTATTTGGCCGATATTTTTGTATATCCTTGCCATAAACTATTCATCAATTGGGGCAATTTCTTCTGTCTCGCTTTTCGCGGGACTTCTATTCGCGCTCTATATGGGCAGGCTCATAGACAGAATGGGACACGGCAGATTTCTTGCTTTGGGGGCTTGGCTTAATGCTCTCACTTGGCCCGTTAAAATGTTTGTACGCACTCCCTTTGACGCGTTCCTTGTCCATACGCTCCATCAGTTTACTCGCCTTTCCGCGTATATGCCCTTCTCAACGCTTTTCTATGACTGGACAGCGCGGGAAGATCAAAACAGGGACAGGTTTGTTATTTTTCGAGAAATGATGCATAACATCGGCAGCGGTATTTTTATGGTTGTTTTAGCGGGCGTATTTTTGTATGTTGAAAATATAGCCATTGCTTTTCCTATAGCCGGCGTATTTTCATTGTTCCTGATTTTTTTTGTGAGGAGGACTAAAGATGCGTAAGATTAAAATTGCTCTTTTAATAGGAAGCGGATCTAGGGTGCCTGCGATTCTTGAATGTGCAGGCTCGATTCAAAACGCAGAAGTGGTATTCGTAATAAGCAGCAAGGGGGAGGGCATAGGGACAAGTGCCGCGCGATCATGCGGAATAAGAGCAGAAGTATTACGGCTGAAGGATTTTGGCAAGGGGGAAGAAGGAAGAGAGCGGTTATCGGCAGTTGTTTGTGCTATACTGCGGGGACGCAAGGCAGACTTGGTGGTAATGGCCGGCTGGATGGTAATTATGCCCAAAGTTTTTGTTGACGAATTCCGCGGCAGAGCGATAAACATTCATCCCTCTATATTGCCGGCGTATCCGGGGAAAGGCGAAGATGTAATACCGGCGCAGTGGAACGATAAAGCCGTGCCCGCGGGCTGTACCTTGCATTACGTTGAAGAAGGAATGGATACGGGGAAGGCCGTGTTAAAAGGTTATGTTGTCAAAAAAAGCAAAGATTATGGGAAGTTTAAAACACCGGACGACTTTAGAGGCGCAATCCACAAAAAAGAAGACGAAGTTCTTTGCAAGGGGATAAAGAAAATTGTGGCAGAAATGCAAAACGGTTGAAATTACTTCACCCGTTTTTCATTTGACAGAAATAATGCTTTTGTAGTATAGTATAAACAGTTAAACTTTTATACTTTCATACTTTTATGTCTTTGGTTAGAGTTAAACAAAAATATCAAGTCACCATTCCCCAAAAGTTTCGCAGAGAAGCCCGTCTTGAAGTGGGCGATATTTTGGATGTAATTGTTAGGAAAAATACTATCGTACTAACCCCTAAAACGGTTGTTGATAGGAGCGTTGAAGATGCTATTGGCGAGGGACTTGGCGATTTGCGTGCAGGACGGGTTACTCCTAGTTTTTCTAATGTGAGAGAATTTAAGCGCTTTATGAAGAGGCGATGAAATTTCTACTAACAGAAAGAGCTTCCCGCGACTATCGTTCTCTCGCCATATCTCTTCAAAAACGTATCGATAAGCAGATCGGGCTTCTTTTGATAAATCCGCGTCACCCGTCTCTTCGTAGCAAAAAGTATGATGAAACTCGCGGTGTCTGGCAGGCGCGCGTGAGCCGGGATTACCGTTTCTATTTCGTAATCAAAAATGCAACTTATAAAATTGTCTCAATAACCGCGCACTCGAAATGAGGACAAAGTTGTGCCCGGGGAGAGAGTCGAACTCTCATGGTGTTGCCACCAATGGATTTTGAGTCCATCGCGTCTGCCAGTTCCGCCACCCGGGCTCCATACTATCATACCAGAATTTCCCAATTTGAAAAGTTTTTAATGTATGGTATAAAGTATTTGGCATGGCAATGGTTCTCGGTATTGCAAATCAAAAGGGGGGGGTTGGGAAGACCGCGACGGCGGTCAATTTGAGCACTTACCTTGCCGCGCTTGGCAGGAAAGTTCTTTTAGTTGATTTAGACCCGCAGGCAAATGCCACTTCTGGATTGGGCGTTGATCCGAGAAAAGTTGACTTCAGCGTTTATCATGCCATAAACAATAAAATTTCTACCGCGCAGGCAATAAGAAATACCGAACTTTTCGGATATCATCTGTTGCCGTCTTCTTTTGATCTCGCTGGGGCATCGGTAGAGCTTGTGAACATGAAAAATAGGGAATTTCGCCTGAATGACGCGCTTACAAAGGTGCGGCATGAATACGATTACATTGTGATAGATTCTCCGCCCAGTTTAGGGCTCCTTACAATAAATGGACTTGTCGCGTCTGACGAGATTTTAATACCCGTACAGTGCGAATATTACGCGCTTGAGGGCTTAGCTCAACTCCTCGAAACAGTTGATGTTATAAAAAGTAATCTTGGGAAAGATATAAACATTCTCGGAGCCGTGCTTACGATGTATGATAAGAGAAACAAGCTTGATAGAAGCATTGCGAAAGAAGTGCGCAGAAACTTTCCCGGATACGTATTCGACGCGGTAATTCCAAGGAACGTTGACCTTGCGGAAGCTCCGGGGCACGGCAAAACAATTTTTCAATTTAATCCTTCTTCGCAAGGGGCTCTCGCGTACAAGCAGCTTGCCGAAGAAGTAATAAAACGATGCGAGGCCTAGAATCTTTAATCCCGCAAAAAAAAGATATTGGCAATGACGATAAAATTTCTCCGAGTGAAAGCGTTTTTATGATTGAGGTTGAGAAAATCCACCCCAATCCCTTTCAGCCAAGAAGAGAGTTTGGCGAGCAGGAGCTCAAGGACCTTGCGGCTTCTATACGGCAGGTAGGGATTTTGCAGCCCCTTATTGTTTCAAAAGTTGAAAAGGACACTCCAACGGGCAGGGATGTAGAATATGAGCTCATAGCCGGTGAGCGCAGACTTCGGGCGGCGCAATTAGTGAATCTGCCGAGAGTCCCCGTAGTTATACGCCGCCACGCGACAGCCCCCGAAAAATTGGCAGTATCTGTAATTGAAAATATTCAGCGGCAAAATCTTAATCCCATTGAAGAGGCGCGCGCCTATGAGCGGCTCAACAAACAATTTGGCATGTCATATCCTGAAATCGCGGAGCAGGTTGGGAAGAGCCAGCCGGTTATCGCAAACGCGGTGCGCATGCTTCGCCTGCCGGAAGATATGATAAAGACAATAGAGCAGCGCAAGATCCCCATGGCGAATTCGCGGTATCTTTTGATGCTTGGCAATGAGCCCGAAAAGCAACGAAAACTTTTTGAAGAAATGATAGCGCGCAATCTTGACGCTAATTCCGCTAATCAAAGAGTAAAGGATCTTCAGGACTCTGACCTGCGTAAAATCGCTCGCGTACGCGTCTCTTCGGGGCGGACCGACGCGGAGCTCAATGAACTTGCCGAAAAAATTAAAGATGCCATGGGCATCAACAACGTCAAACTCGCCCGCGCGGGCCGGCGCACGCGGCTCCTCGTCGAGTTCCCGACAAAAAGCCAGATGATAGAGTGGGTGAACAAGAAGATATTGACATAATTTATTATACATGCTATAATGGAAATTCCATTTATACGGCACTCGCAGGGCTCAATCCGAACACTCATTTTTTAATTTTTTCTCAAAGCGCG
>CAYJWU010000002.1:25494-64879 GCA_964374025.1 uncultured Candidatus Saccharibacteria bacterium | reverse complement strand
CACGGTGTAGGGGTGAAATCCGTTGATATCGTGGGGAACACCGAAGGCGAAGGCATCTAGCTGGCGCGACTCTGACGCTGAAGGACGAAAGCGTGGGGAGTGAATGGGATTAGATACCCCAGTAATCCACGCTGTAAATGTTGGAGACTAGCTGTCTGAAGTGTCGACCCTTCAGGTGGCGAAGCTAACGCGTTAAGTCTCCCGCCTGGGAAGTACGGCCGCAAGGCTAAAACTCAAAGGAATAGACGGGAATTTGCACAAGCGGTGGACCATGTGGTTCAATTCGTCAACAAGCGAAGCACCTTACCAGGGCTTGAAGACCAAGTGAAACCCTGCGGAAACGCGGGGATCTCTACAAGGACACTTGGACAGGTGGTGCACGGCCGTCGTCAGCATGTGGCGTGAGTTGCTCCCTTAAATGGGTTAACATGCGCAACCCCTGCTGTCTGTTATATGTGTCAGACAGAACTGCTCGCGTTTAGTGAGAGGAAGATGGGGACGACGCCAGGTCAGCGTGCCCCTTTGACGTCCTGGGCGACACACGTGGTACAATGGCCGGTACAATGCGTTGCAATACCGCAAGGTGGAGCCAATCGCATCAAAACCGGTCCCAGTTCGGATCGAGGTCTGAAACTCGACCTCGTGAAGCCGGAATCGCTAGTAATCGCAGGTCAGCCACACTGCGGTGAATACGTTCCCAAATTTTGTACTCACCGCCCGTCACACCAGTGAAGCCGGTAGTACCCGAAGTCTCTCTGATTTATCAAAGGGCCTACGGTAAGATCGGTGACAAGGGTGAAGTCGTAACAAGGCATCGGTAGGGGAACCTGTCGATGGAACATTACTTTAAAATTTTTTTCACTTATTACTTTCCTTTTTAAGGACGGTTAAGCGGGGAAAATTTAGTCGGCCAAGTCGAGGGTCTGAATTCAGCCCTTAACTTGTTGGTTTTGGTCTCTAATCCTAAACGAGACCATTCGATGGTATGCCCCGTAATGACCTTGCGATAGCTCTATTATTTACGAAATAATAGAGCTGAGGCATTACGTATTACGGGTGTATACCCAGTGACCAAAAAACTGCGAGTATATCTGATCCATTTATGGAGCAGATAATTCGCAAGGTCATTACAGGGTATGCACCGTAGAAAGCAGAAGCAAAATATGAAATTATTTGGTTTGCAAAAATTTAATTCGAGCACCACTTCATCCTCTTTTTTGAAAGGGGATAGTTGTGGTGTGACGAAACTCTAAAAATACTCAGAAATCGTACTCCAACTAACCCCTTTCAAATCTTACTGAAGGGGGTTAGTTCTTGTTAGGAGAAAGTTAAAATGGGTATGCACGCAGTTTGCGAGCGATGCGACGAAGGTGACTTTGATGTGCTGTGCCGACAAGTTAGGGCCTATGATTATCAGCATCTTTTTATAGATGTAGACAGCTGCCTTTGCGGAATAGAGGGAATAAACGAGCTTGCCCGTATAAGCGGCAAAAAAACGGAAGTCGCGGAGCTTACAAAAAGAGCAATGGACGGCGAGATCGCACTTGAGGAAGTATTTGGAAGACGCTTGGAGATTATACGGCCCAGGCATCGGGATCTTGGAAGGATTTCGCGATTGTACATTGAAAATCTCGCACCAGATGCAAAAGAAACGATACAAGCATTGCAGGATTTAGGTGTAAACGTCTGTTTGATAACCGGGGGTTATCGCGAGGCAATTTTACCGCTTGCCGAGTATGTTGGGATATCAGAAGGCGACGTATACGCCAACGAACTTTTCTTCCGGAGAGGCCGATATGCGGGCTTTGACGAGAGCAATCCCTTATCGCGCGACGGAGGAAAACGTAAGGTAATCGAAAAGTTTAGAGCCTCAAACGGAATTTGGGGGCCGGTTGCTATCGTTGGGGATTCCGTTTCCGAACTTGAAACAAAGCCAGTTGTCGATTTGTGCATTGGATTTGGGGGATTTGTGCCCCGAGCGGCCGTGGAAGAACAGGCCGATATATTCTTGACTTATCCCTCATTCTCCCCGTTCTTGCCCATTATCCTCAATTGCCAAATTTGGGAGATACTTCGGTATCACCCACAGCATAGAAGTGCGATGAGGCGAGGATTCGAAACTTTGAGAACTGCGCAGTTTAATTATCATGCGTTCGAGTTTGGCGAAAGTCTGCTCGCGTACGGGGGCACACTTCCCGCAGAGATGTTTGGAGAAAGTTACCCCGTGCCCCCGATATGGAAGGGCTACTGATTTAGGAATAAATCCTAAGGTTTTCCGTATGATTTTCCATACGATTCCTCTTAGGATTTTTTGTTTCCATATCAATATACAAATACTCACGATCGTGAGTATTTGTATAAGAATAGTTTGGTATGGTAGTATTGTTTATATGCCAGCAAGAATGATACTTAATAAAAATTCTATAGAGAAAGCGATTTTGTTTGGGTTGGTGGGCGGAGCAGTGATACTTTCTCCCATGGGGAGTAAGGTGGTAATCGCCCTTGTCCGATACTATGTTAAAAAGTGGTGGGAGGAGGGCGGCCCATATGTACCCCCAGAAAGTGACGCCGAGCAGGTACGGCAGAGTATTTATAAGCTGAAGCGAAATCACTATGTCAGGTGGAGGTTTGATAAGAAAGAAAATGTTGCAAGAATTGAATTGACCCCAAAGGGTCAAAAGGTTTTCGGGAAAGCTAAGTTAGATGATATAACTGTTATCAAAAAGGACAAGTGGGATGGGCAGTGGCGATTTTTCCTTTTTGATGTTCCGGAAAAGCGGAGAAGCCTCCGAGATGTTTTGAGATCAAAACTAAAAAATTTGGGGTTTTTCCAATTTCAAAAAAGTGTATGGATCTATCCGTTTGAATGCGAGAGAGAACTGCGGTATGTGTGCGAATTTTTGGGTATCACGCCATATACAATGATGTTTGCGGCAAAAATAGACAATGATAGGATTTTGCGCAGATACTTTTTGCGAGAGGGTGTTCTACTGCGGCGGCACCTTAGCTTATTGGATAAAGGAATGAAATATTAATTATAGTATACAAATACTCACGATCGTGAGTATTTGTATACTATAATTGTTTCGCGCCGATTTTGTAATTGTTGTATAATTTAAGAAACGGCAGGCACTTTTTATTACCGCGATTGCAGCTGTCGCATTGGTATGCGGCTTGATTTTGGGGTGGGAAAGGGGTATTGTGGGGAAACAATAGGGGCGGCTAGTTCAGTGGTAGAACGCGTTCCTGATAAGAACGAGGTCGAAGGTTCGATCCCTTCGCCGCCCACCGTTATAATTAAAATTCAAATCTATGCAGAAATTTATCAACAAAATTTTTAATATTAAAACTGTCGATGCCCATTGCGACCTGATGTGCGGAGTTTATGATCCTGCGCAGGCAAGGATAGAAGCGCAGTCGGTGTACAACGCCGTAAAGATTTATGAGAGTACAGAGGATGAAGTTTTGCGCGAGCGCTGCATTGCCATAAAGGAAGAGCGGGCGGAACTCGTAAAGCATCACCTTTGGGTGCTTTGGACGGATTATTTCAAGCCCGAACACGCCGAAAAGTTTGAGAATCTTCATGGCTTATTCTGGAAAGCCACAAAAGCGGCAGGTGAAGCTAAAAAAACAATGGATATAGCGGATGCCCAAAAACTCATAGATTTAATTGACGAGATAGGCACCGTCTTTGAGCAGACAAAAGAAGGATACAGTTATGAGGCAGTGAAAAAGAATATGGAAATTCAGGCAAAATAGCGGGCCAGTAGTTTAGTGGTAGAACACCGCATTTGTGTCCCTGCGGGACATCTCCCGAAGGGAGACAATATTTTTATTCACGTGGGCCTGTAGCTCAGTTGGTTAGAGCGCCGCATTTGCAATGCGAAGGTCAGGAGTTCGAATCTCCTCAGGTCCACCGAGCTTAGCTCGGCCCACCCCGAACTAGAGTTTCGCTTCGCAAAACACAGTTCGGGGTAGGTATTAACCGTGTTTGCTTCCAGCAAACTCTGGTTCATACCACATTTTACTTATCCACATCCCACCTCTTGACCCCTTCTGGTATAATATTAAGAAAGGCCGATAGTAAATAGTTGACCCCGAACTAGAGTTTCGCTTCGCGAAACACAGTTCGGGGTACATTAAGAGTTAACATTAACAATTAACATAATTAATATTAAAGTTTCTTGATTGGCTTATAGCCATTGGCTTTTTGGCCGTTGTCAATTGCCAGTTGTTATTCGTCAATTGTTTTTTTGATATGATAGTTCAAACTTGGACAGATGTTATCGTAGCTTCCCTTCAAAACTTATGGGAATGGTTCGTGGGATTTGTTCCCTCTCTTTTCGGCGCCATAGTTGTGTTCGCGGTGGGGTGGCTTGTCGCAATAGCGTTGGGCAAGCTTGTCGCAAGGGTGTTAGCGGCCGCGCAGATCGATAAGATTTTTGATCAGCTTGGCGTTATGAAAGCGGCGCACAAAGCCGGTATTGATTGGGAGTTTAGCGGCTTTGTCGGCTGGATTGTAAAGTGGTTTTTGCTAATCGCGTTCTTCATGGCTGCCGCGGACATTTTGGGCCTGCAGGAAGTAGCAAAGTTCCTTACTTCTATACTCGCGTATGTCCCAAATATTTTTGTAGCGGCATTAATTTTAGTTATCGCGGCGGTAGTCGCTGATTTTTCTGAAAAGATAATAAGGGCAAGTATAAAGGCCGCGGAATTCACTGCGCCAAAAATGCTTGGCGTTATGGTCCGCTGGGCTGTATGGGTATTCGCGTTTCTTGCCGTGTTCGACCAGCTGGGCATTGCTACCGGTCTTATAAATACCTTATTTATGGGGTTTGTGGCGTTCCTCGCGATCGCGGGCGGGCTTGCGTTTGGTTTCGGTGGGCAAGGCGTTGCAAAGGATTGGCTGGAGAAGCTGTCCAAAGAAATAGGCAGCAAGTAGAAGCAATCAATAAGACAATAACAAAACTTCTCCCCCAGAGAAGTTTTGTTATTGTAATGCTATTGACAGCAATATTTAAATTTTGGTATCATACGGACAGGTGTTAAAATTTACCGAGAACAATAGAATAGTGCGTATTAAAGAAAGCGGTTAGTTTTGCATATTTTGAGTTATGCAAACAGCCGCTGAAAGATGCGGTTGTTTTATTTCCGCAAGGCGAGAACCTTGACAAGTGAATATAACGGAGTTTTATAACTCCGCAGGAAAACAATTATTTACAAGGGCGTATGGTGGATGCCTTGATACCAAAAGGGGACGAAGGACGTGGCGTGTCTGCGATAAGCCTCGGGGAGGTGACGAGCAACCTTTGATCCGGGGATCTCCGAATCCGGAAACGGGATGCAGTGAACCTGCATCACTCCGACGTAAGTCGGAGGCCTAACCCGCTGAAGTGAAACATCTCAGTAAGCGGAGGAAAATAGAAAAATTTTAATTCCCCCAGTAGTGGCGAGCGAAAAGGGAAAAGCCTAAACTTCGACCTCTTATTTTAATAAGTAGTCGGAGGGTTGTAAGATGGGAACGCTCTGGGGCAACCCAGAAGGAGTTCACAAATATGCGATTTGTCTAGTCAAATGTCCCTGGAAAGGGCAGCCAAAGAGGGTAATAGCCCCGTAGGCGAAAGACATTGCATGCTCCTAGTTTCTACCCGCCGAAAGTCTCGCTTTGCGAGACAATCAGGCGGGCCCGCCTAAATGCGAAAGCTTTTGGTGGGTTCTTGAGTACCTCGAGGAACGATGACTTCGAGGGAAGCAGGCAGGACTATCTGCCAAGGCTAAATACTTTTGGTAATCGATAGTGAACAAGTACCGTGAGGGAAAGGTGAAAAGTAGCCCGGTAAGGGCGGTGAAATAGTACCTGAAATCATATGCCTACAAGGAGCCGGAGCCCCGAGAGAAATCGAGGGGTGACGGCGTGCCTTTTGCAGAATGAGCCAACGAGTTTATTTGCATTGCAGGCTAAGTCCCGTAAGGGACAGAGCCATAGGGAAACCAAGTGTTAATAGCGCGATTTTGTAGTGCAAATAAGACCCGAAGCCAAGCGAGCTACCCATGGCCAGGGCGAGTTCCGGGTAAAACCGGGAGGAGGCCCGAACCCGTTAGCGATGCAACACTATGGGATGAGCTGTGGGGAGTAGTGAAAAGCTAATCGAGCTTGGTAATAGCTGGTTCTCCCCGAAATAGCTTTAGGGCTAGCTCTAAGATAGCAGTTTGGAGGTAGAGCACTGGATGGTTTAAGAAGGATTCTCCAACTTGGACCAATCAAACTCCGAATTCCAAATATGCGTTTCTTAGAAGTTAGAACGTGGGGGCTAAGCTCCACGCTCGAAAGGGAAACAGCCCAGATTGTAATCTAAGGTCCCAAAATTTCGATTAAGTGGCAAAGGAGGTGAGAGTTCTCTGACAGCTAGGAGGTTGGCTTAGAGGCAGCCATCCTTTAAAAAGTGCGTAACAGCTTACTAGTTAAGAGTTCTCGCGCCTAAAATGTATCGGGGCTAAATCGAATACCGAAGATACAACTCCGACGTAAAGTCGGGGGGTAGGGGAGCATTCTTTATCCGGTGAAGTCGTCCCGTAAGGGACGGTGGAGGATAAAGAAGAGAGAATGTTGGCACAAGTAACCGCAAGTCCGATGAGATATCGGACCACCGAAAGCCTGAGGTTTCCTTGGCAATGTATATCAGCCAAGGGTTAGGCGGCCCTAACCTCGACACCCGAATGGGGTCGGGGGATGGACAGCAGGTTAATATTCCTGCTCCTGCATATCTTTCTGAAGGGTGACGGAGATTTGGAGATTACGAGTGTTATTGGATTCGCTTTGAGTCCGGTTTTAATCGGACGAAGTAATCAATAAATCTCCCTAGAAAAGCCCGTAGGGTTAAGGGTATGCAGTCCGTACCGCAAACCGACACAGGTAGGCAGGGCGAGTAGCCCAAGGTGAACGGGTGATTCCTCGTTAAGGAACTCGGCAAAAAAGCTAGGCGTAAGTTCGCAATATGCCTTTCCCGACGTAAAGTCGGGACGCAGCTAAAGTTTGCCTGGCGACTGTTTAACAAAAACACAGGTCCCTGCGAACTCGAAAGAGGAAGTATAGGGGCTGACGCCTGACCAATGCCGGAACGTCAACTGCCGTTTGTCGTGTGGAGCAATCTGTACGGCTCATGGTAGAAGCGCCGGTGAATGTCGGCTCTAACTATGAATTATTTGTAGTTATAAAATCTAGCTATATGCGGGAATATCCTGGATAAGATAACGGTACTCGGCACGAAGTTGCCAGTAAAAATTCGTTGTCGGTTTCCGAGTTTTTCGGGAACGCAGGACAATCCGCAGGAAACTCTAATTATGAACAAACAAAGCATACCCCCGGAGTGGGGGCACTATCTCGCTGGTTTTGCGGATGGAGAGGGAAGCTTCGTGATTTGTTTCAGGAAGCGTCAAGATCACACGCTGGGATGGCAGATATCGTTTGCGTTTAGCGTCTCTCAGAGAGAACGGTATATACTTTCGCAGTTCAAGCGATATCTTGGTTGCGGAACCATAAGCCAGCGGCAAGATGGTTTGCATACCTACGCGGTTCTGAACCCTCTTGCCTTAAAAGAGATAGTGATTCCTTTCTTTGAGCAATTTTGCCTTCGTTCGGCAACAAAAAAACGCAATTTTTTTCTATTCAGAAAAGCCGTGAAGTTGTGGATGGAGAAAGAGCAGATTACACAAGAAGAACTGATAAAAATTGCTAGAATTCGGGAGCGCCTGAATAGGGGAGCGGGTAGAAAGAGAAAGTATTGCATCAAAGATATGGAACGTTCATTTAAAGAGGATCCTCAGAGGCCATACGCTAGAGTACGGTCATTTCGAAAAGAAACGCACCGTATATGATATGGTCCGATCTCTATGGAGACATAGAGCCTCATTGTGAGGGTTACTGCAAAACGCAGTAATAACATAAATGAAGAGTCCTAAGGTAGCGAAGTTCCTTGGCCCGTAAATTGGGTCCCGCACGAAAGGCGTAACGACTGGGTAACTGTCTCAACGAGGAGCCCGGTGAACATCCAATATCGGTAAAGATGCCGTTTTCCTGTGGCAAGACGAAAAGACCCCGGGAGCTTTACTATACCTTTCCATTGGTTTATTTTGTTTGATGCGTAGCGTAGTGGGGAGACTTTGAACCCCGATTCTCGGATTGGGGGGAGTCATCAATGAAACACCCATCTTCAAAGAGGATAATTCTAACCCCCGCGTTTGCGGGGAGACAGTGGAAGGCGGGTAGTTTTAGTGGGGCGCTAGACCTCCTAAAAAGTAGCGGAGGCGTTTAAAGGTTGGCTAGCTCCGGATGGAAATCGGAGCGGTCGTGTAAAGGCATAAGCCAGCTTTAGTCCAAGGCGTGTTGGCCGCGGACTCACGAAAGTGTAACTTAGTGAACCGACCCTTTTTGTTATAGGAAAGGGGAAGATCATCAGCCAAAAGTTACCCCGGGGATAACAGGTTAGTCGGGCCCGCGAGTTCATATCTACGGCCCGGTTCGACACCTTATGTGCAAACATCGGGGTGTTATGGCAGTAATGCCATTTAAAAATCCTGCTTATAACGGTGAACTCCATATAAGTAAAACTACGATTGCCCAGCAATTTTTCGTGGTATAATTACTTTATGGACAATACCGTGGGAAGTTTAACTCAATTTCAGAGATCTATTATTATAGGGTCTATTTTAGGTGACGGTTATTTAAGAATCGTTCCCGGAAGAAGCAATGCTTTTTTGGAGATTAACCATGGATACAGCGCAAAAGAATATGTTGATTGGAAGTTTAAGAAGCTAAAAAATCTCTGCGCTTCAGAACCCAAGAGATATAGAGGCAATGGAAATAGAATGGCTTATAGATTTTGGACCAGACAACATCCCGAATTGACCGAATTATATAGAAAGTTTTACCGTAGGCGCAAGAAAATTATTCCAGACGACCTAAAATTAGATCCAACGATTCTGTTTGTATGGTTTATGGATGATGGGAGCAGATGCCGACAGTACGACGTTTATCTCAATACTCAACAGTTCTCAACGAAAGACCAGATGAAATTAATCAACAAATTGGAACAGTTGAATCTGGAAGCAACTCTTAATAGGGATAAATCGTATTACCGCATTAGGTTTCTCAAGTCATCAGTAGATTGCCTTAATAGATTTCTAAAGGCAAACATTATTCCTTCCATGGAGTACAAAATTGGGTTGTAACCCCGTAGAGACTTTCTGGTTTTAACCAGAGGAATTCTCCTGACGATTTTATAATTTCTAAGGAGAGTTAATACGCAGGCCCCCGCGATCGTCATTGATGATTTTGCGGGGTGAAGACATAGTCCGATCCTCTCTGTAAAGAGAGAAAATGTCGACAAGCGATGTCGGCTCTTCGCATCCTGGGGCTGTACAAGGTCCCAAGGGTTGTCCTGTTCGGACATTAAAGCGGAACGCGAGCTGGGTTCAAACCGTCAACAAAGAACCCAAGAAATCGAGAACACACGGCGGCCTTCACGAGCAATCGTGATTGAAACAATCGACTCATATCGGTGAAGTCCTATCTTGACTTTTTAACCTGTCGTATGATAGGATAATACCGAGGGAAGTCGTATATGCCTACGAAATATCAAAAAGCGAAAAAGGCGTATATTGACCCCGTAGAGACTTAGCTAAAAGAGCTAGAGTTTTCTGTATAGATCAGAAAGCTAAAACGTCGATCTTCCCATTTTTAAAATGGGAAGGTGGTATAGTCCACAAATGCGTGAGACAGGTTGGTCTTTATCTGCCACAGGCGTAGAATCTTGAAGGGAGTCTCCTACAGTACGAGAGGACCTAGGAGAACGAACCTCTGGTGTACCAGTTGTCGCGCCCGCGGCATTGCTGGGTAGCTATGTTCGGAAGGGATAAGCGCTGAAAGCATATAAGCACGAAGCCTACCCTAAGATTAGGATTCATAGAGACCTCGAAGATGACGAGGTTGATAGGCTCATAGTGTAAGCGCTGCAAAGCGTTAAGCTTATGAGTACTAATTTCTCATAATAAGTTTTCCTACGGAGTTATAAGATTCCAAAAAGAGGTTATAAATTTGGCGGTAATACTGGAGTTGCCCCACCTGATCCCATTCCGAACTCAGAAGTGAAATACTCCAAGGCCGATGATACTAGATTTTTTCTGGGAAAGTAGGTAGCCGCCGAATTCATAACCTCTTTTTTATTATTTTGTTTTTTTATCTTACGGTGCTACAATATTTCCGTGGATTATAGACGCCAAAAACAAGTTATTATCGGTCTTATGTCTCTTGTCGGATTATTTGGGTCCGTATTTGTTCTTGTTTTTTTGTTTACAAACATGCGATTGCCCGCGTCGCCAAAGTCCCAGGACGCGGCAGATAAACCTCTCTTCAGGGATTTGGAAGTTGTATTCGCAGATTTTTTTGAAGTGAAAAAAGAAGGGACTTATGACGCGGTAGCATACGTAAAAAATCCGAATACAGAATATGGTTCCTCAAAAATTTCTTACGAATTTAATTTTTTGGATCAAAACGAGGGGTCTATAAATAAAATTTTTGGGGAAACTTTTATTCTTCCCAAGGAGTCCCGATACATAGTAGAGCCGGCTATAAGGATGACAAATCCCGTAAAAATAACTTTTCGCATAATCAACATAACCTGGCAGCGGCTTGCCCCGTTTTCTTCCGCTGGATTAGTACTAGTCGAAACAAGCCTTGTAAGAGACGCAAGCATCAGCGCTTCTCGTTTTTCCGGGGTAGTAAACAATAGATCCCCATACAATTTAAAAAATGTGGAGGCGCACGTTGTGCTTTACGCGGGCGGTAAGCCCGTTGCGGCAGGCAGAACGGATATGCAGGATCTTCTTCGGGGAACGGCGAGATCTTTTCAGATTATGTGGCCATATATATTAGCGGATGATGTGAGTATTGACGCGAGAGTGGAAAGCAATTTTTTTGAGAATTCTAATTTTATAAAAGATTATTTTCGATAATTTTATGCGTCAGCACCTTAGGGAATTAGATTGGCTGCTTATCTCCCTATCCTTGCTTCTTGTCGCGTTTGGATTGATTTCGATATATGCGAGCGGGGGAGAGGAAATAGTAAATTTTAAGAGGCAGATCCTGTGGCTAGCCATAGGGTTTTTTTTAATGGTTTTGATAAGTTTTTTTGACTATCGAGTTCTTAGAAATTATAGGGCGCCGGTAATCATTATTTATGGATTCTCGCTTTTGTTGCTGCTCGGAGTTTTGATGTTCGGGGTATCCGTAAGGGGGGCGGAGAGTTGGTATCGCATAGGCCCCGTAACCTTCGAGCCCGTAGAGTTCGCAAAAATTGTTCTCATACTGCTGCTTGCGAAATACTTTTCCATGCGCCACATAGAAATTTATCGCGCGCGCCACATTGTAGTAAGCGGGCTGTACGTATTTTTACCAGCATCGCTTGTTTTTATTCAGCCAGACACTGGTTCGGTTATCATACTTTTGAGCATATGGTTTGGCATAATGGTTATAGCGGGTATAAAAATAAGGCATATTATCGCCTTGGCGCTTTCCGGAATTATTTTAGTATCCTTCGCGTGGTCCTTTGTTTTTCAAGATTACCAGAAAGATAGGTTCCTTTCTTTTATCAATCCCGAGTCAGATCCAAGGGGAAGCGGGTATAATGTATTGCAGTCAGTTATCGCTGTAGGTTCGGGCGGGGTATGGGGTAAGGGGATAGGCGGGGGCAGCCAGACCCAACTTGGTTTTTTGCCAGAATCCCACACAGATTTTATTTACGCGGCAATTGTTGAGGAGACGGGGTTGGCCGGCGCCGTTATGCTGCTCGCGTGTTTCGCGTTTTTTATAAGGAGAATAATGAAAATTTCAAGACACTCTGCGAATAATTTTGCCCGTCTTGTATCCGCGGGTTTCTCCGTAATGATTATTTCGCAGATGTTTGTAAATATTGGCATGACGATGGGGCTCCTGCCGATTACGGGTCTGCCTCTTCCATTTGTAAGTTACGGAGGCAGCAGCCTCATTTCTTTATTTGTAATGATGGGGATTTTGCAAAGCATTGTGGTTAACAAGACCGCGGCGACCGGCTAATAAAGTTTTCCACATGTACGGAAATAAATTCACCATGATATAATATCTGCATGTAAAATTAAGATTAAATTACGAATATGACGAAACAACTCAATTGGGATCTGGTAGGGAGAATTTGCATGTATCTCCTCTTTGGGCTTGTGCCCGCGTTCTTTTTGCCATTAACCGCGTTTCCCGTTGCGGAAAATAAGACAATTCTTGCGGGCGTGCTCGTGTTCGTCGCCCTCTCTGCTTTTCTTGCGAAAACCCTAAATGAGGGCAAATTCGCATTGCCTAAAACTAGATTTTGGTTTGCCCTTGCCGCGTTTTTTGTTATAGCGGGCGTTTCAACATTTCTATCGGCATCGCCCCAAACAAGTTTTTGGGGGGATGGAACATCTCCGGATAGCTTCTTTAGTTTCCTGATATATGGTTTGGCTCTATTTTTAGTCCCCCTTTTTCTTCGTGAAACCCAACATCTCATTCGCGCGCTTATGTTTTTCAGCGTATCCCTTTTTGTAATTTCATTATATTCACTTCTGCAGTTTTTCGGCATATTTATTATGCCGTTTGATTTTACAAGGCAAATTTCCTTCAATCCAATAGGCACTGTCCAGGCGCTCGCCATATTTTTGGGTTCAGGGCTCGTAATGATAATGGCGCTTCTTACGAGTTTTAAGCTTTCGGGCGGCATAAAGGCGGCTTTTTCTTTTGGCGGAGCGGGGCTTGCGCTTATTCTTATTTTAGTGAACTTTAGTTATGTATGGCTCGGCATACTCCTTGCTTCCGCGCTTGTGGCAAGTTGGCAAATAATGCATTCACGAAGGGCGGGAATGCCGCAGATTGCGCCTGGCGAAACGCCACGCGCCGGAGGCGTAATGCTTGGATCGAAATTTAGCGTGACACTTGTTCTCATGGTCGTTGTGGCTATTCTCTTTTTTACAAAGCCGCCAGTTTCCTCAATTGTGCGTTTCCCAGTGGAGGTGCGGCCGAGTCTCTCGGGAACTCTTGACATAGCGCAAGGAACGCTAAGTTCCGGAGTCGGCAAAGCGATTTTTGGTTCGGGGCCCGCGACGTTTCTCAATGAATATCTTCTCTATCGATCGCGGGATCTCAACGCGACCGCGTTCTGGGGCGCGCGCTTCACGCAGGGATTCGCTCTTGTGCCGACGCTTATTGCAACAATCGGGGTTTTGGGTATTGTCACATTGTTTTTTACGTTCGGATTCTTCACGTGGGTTGGATTCAAGGGGGTAGCCGCGCTTTCCCGAAAAAAACCTGCCTCATCGGCGGGCGGGCCTGCCGTTCCCGCGGGCGGATCTTTGGAGCGCATCTCTCTGATTTCTTTTGTTAGTTTTCTCTTCCTTATCTTCTCGTGGTTCTTTTATCCCGTGAATTTTCCTATTTTGCTTTTCACGTTTCTTTTCGCAGGTTTAGTCCTCGCTAGCTTGCGGGCCGGAGGCGCAATTGAGACATGGGAAATTTCATTACTTAAAACGCCCCAGCGAACATTCGCCGCCTCCCTTATTATTATTGTGCTAATCGTGGGCTCGATAGTCGGACTGTATTTGCAGGGGCAGAAATATATCGCTTCTGTAGCTCATATATTTGGGGTACAGGCATATAATAAAGATCGTGACTTAAATCGCGCGATAAAAAAGGTGGACCTTGCAAAAAACCTGGATGGTTCACGCGACGTATATTGGAGAACATTCGCGCAGCTTCTCGGCCTCCGCGCGCAAGAAGTTCTAAATAACAAAGATCTTGACCCCGGCGAGCTTCAGCGGAGATACCAGATTATACTGCAAAACTGGATACGGGCAGGGCAAGAAGCCACAAAAGCAAATCCAGAAGACCCAATAAATTGGAGGCAACTGGGCGCTATATATGAAGATAATATAAGAATAGTTGGCGGCGCTGATCAGTTCGCAGTTAGCAATTACACAAAAGCCGCGGAGATAAATCCCAATAACCCCGCGGAATATTTGAATGTGGGTCGCGCGTATGTTATTTCGGCGGATGCGTTAAAGATAAATATTTCTCGTCTCTCCCAGGGTGCCGAGGCAAAGAAGAATAAAGAAGAGGTTCTCAAATTAGAAACCGAGCACGCAGAACGTCTTAGTAACGCGCTTGTCAATCTTCAAAAAGCAATTGCTCTAAAGAGCGATTATGCTCCCGCTCACTTCTTAATTTCACAGGTCTATGAACGTCAGGGAAATCGCGCGCTTGCGATCGAAAAAACTTTAGAAACACGAAATTTCAACCCGCTTGATACGGGGGTGGGGTATCAGCTCGGGCTTCTTTATTATCTGAATAACCAGCTCCAAGAGGCAAGAGATGAGTTTGTGCGGGTGGTAAGCTTGAATGAGAACTTTTCTAACGCGCGATATTTCTTAGGGCTAAGCTATGATCGGCTTGGCAATACGCAGGGCGCGATTGATCAATTTACTAAAATCGCGGAGTTAAATCCCGACAACGCCGAAGTGAAGAGAATACTAATTAACCTGAAATCGGGTAATAATGCGCTTTCGAATATTGTGCCTCCGGCAGCTCCGCCAGAAGGGAGAATAACGCCTCCGCTAGAAGTTACGGGTGGAGAGGAGGCAGGCGCCCTCGAGGCGGAGTAAGTGGAGTAAGAGGTTTTTATTTAAAAATCGCCAATTTGAGATTGGCGATGTATGGATAAGAAATGTGCATATATTAAAGTTGCTTTTCCATGCAAAATACTTTGTAAAGAACAAACCACCCTCTCTTTTCGTAAAACTTAAGAACCTCTTCATTATCTTCTTCAACAAATAGGCTTGAAAGCGAAAAGGTTTTCCTCTCGCTTGCTACCCCGCAAAGAACTCTTAACGCCGGAGTTTTTTGGTTTCTAAACCGTAGCGAGTAACGAGATGGCAAAAATTACAAAAATCTGATAAAGTAAAAATGCCTCTATGCTACGCCAATTTATAAAAGGCAGAGTTTATGTCTTTATAGACGCTGAAAATGTGTTTTACTCCCAGCGAACTTTGGGTTGGAAACTTTTTTATCAAAAGCTGATGAACTATCTCAAAAAAGAGTGCGGCAACGATGCAAAATGTTTTATTTACAAAGGGGTGGATGAGTTCAATACAGCACAACGAAAGTTTTTGGATATGCTTGAGATAAACGGTTATATCCTGCGAACTAAAGTGGTCAAAAAAATTAAAGACCGCAAAAGCGGCAAAGAGGAATGGAAAAGCAATCTGGATATGGAACTGGCTTTTGAG
The DNA here is from genome assembly GCA_964374025.1 of uncultured Candidatus Saccharibacteria bacterium. Lineage (GTDB taxonomy): Bacteria > Patescibacteriota > Minisyncoccia > Spechtbacterales > HO2-43-30 > JBASTI01. The sequence continues at coordinate 49,540 of CAYJWU010000002.1, read as the reverse complement.
ATGGACGATACGAAAGAAAAGTACGATACGGCGGTGCTTTTATCAGGAGACAGCGATTTTGCCGTGCCGATTGACCGAATAAAAAAGGTTGGCAAGCGAATTATCGTAATGTCCACCAGGGGTCATATCTCAAAAGAGTTGCTGGAGAGAGCCAAATACATTGATTTACGCAAGCTCAAAGGCAAAATCAGCCAATAAAAAAATCTGGAGCTATCCTTGCGGATACTCCAGAGTGTCATCACGTTGTCAGTATAGCAAGCCAGCAAACCCTGTCAATAGCCTGTCTTGGGGATAAATATGGTGAGTAGCAAAGGTGGGGTAAGTTTATGCGTTGGTGTTAGCCCTTAAATCTGCTATACTGAGAGAGTCATTAATTAGTAGAATATATAGCTGGAAGCAGAGAAGAGTAAAAGACGCAGGTAATCTTAAACTTAGCCTGGCTAATTTTCAAAGAATCGCCCCGAGCTTTGTCGAAGGGCGGTTTCTCGGTAGAATCAAACTATGATTAAGAAAATTATCTTCTTCCTCGATGAGTTTCACTAATCCATCATCTTTTGTTTCAAACAGAAGGCCACAAGAATACCTTAAACAAGGATTAAGCCACTGTGGAGTATATTCACTAAAGGCAATATTGAGTGCGTTCGGATTGGATAACAAAAAACACCCCGAAGAGTACCACACGAATTGGATAGGACAACATCTCATTAGTGTGGTAGTTGGTGAAAAGTATTATGAGAATATATTCAGATCTTACGGACTTCACGCCGAAACGAATACCGCAAAATATCTTTCCGGCGAAGAAAAAATCAATCTTCTCAAAACGTTTCTTTCGCAAGATAATCTCGTGATGATTCGTATTGGTAATGGATATTTAAGTGAAAAATATACCCCAATTTTGGGCAAGTTAGTTCCCCATTGGATAACATTATGGGGATACGATGACGACATCCAACTTTTCTATGTGTACGATTCGGGGTTACCAAAGAAAGCTTGGAGTGCGACTCTGCCAATTGGCAACACTACACGAACTTATGGGGAGATATTAAGAGATTGGAATTTTGGCAAGTGGCAGCCTTGGTCGTGGAACACCTCACGCAAAAATTATTTTTATGTAAAAGTCCATTATTAAAGTGAGTGTTGGGACAGAGTTGATTATGGCCCTTGACAAGATTTACACCTTTCGTGTAGAATATCTCTATATCTAATTTTTTCATCCAGAGGCTGATCCGCCTTTGGCGGAAATTTTCTACCCTTGTGACAACAAGGAATCTTGCGTAAAATCGAAAATTTATTGTAAAACTTCATAAGCAAATGAAGTATTATTTATTTTGTGTTTTATGAAAACTAAAAATTTCAGCAAGCACAATTATAGGGCCTTCGACTTCCCAAATTTCCTCGAGATTCAAAGCCGATCATACGAGTGGTTCTGGGAAAAGGGACTTCGGGAGCTTTTTGATGAAATTTCCCCGGTAAGAGATTACGGGGATAAGGATTTTGAGTTGCACTTTTTGAATTATCGGCTAGATGAGCAGAAGTACGACGAGTTTACAGCCCGGGAACGCAATGCTTCTTTTGAAGCGGCTCTGCGAGTGCGCATGAGCTTGCTTAATAAGCGCACGGGAGAGAAAAAAGAGCAAGAGGTGTACTTGGGAGATTTTCCTTTAATGACTAAGCGCGGCACTTTTATCGTGAATGGCGTTGAGCGCATAGTGATTTCGCAGCTTATTCGCTCCCCCGGAGCCTTCTTCACGTCTAGCTGGCACGGAGGAAAAGAATTTTTCGGCGCTAAAATCATTCCCAATAGAGGCGCGTGGCTTGAGTTTGACACAGATTCGCAGGGCGTTATTGGCGTAAAAATTGACAGGCGCCGCAGGGTTCCGGCAACGACATTGCTTCGCGCTTTTGGCGCGGAAAAAGATGAAGACATTCGGAAATTTTTTAAAAAAGTGGATACCGATTCCAATACTTCTTATATAGAAGAGACGCTCAAACGCGATCCTTCCCGCAATCGCGACGAAGCTCTCATAGAAGTGTACAGGAGAATAAGGCCCGGGGATCTTGCAACCGTGGATAACGCGCGTCAGCTTATAGAGAATATGTTCTTTAATTTTGAAAGATACGATTTGTCAAAGGTTGGGCGATGGAAAATGGGGCAGCGTCTCGCGACTCCGGGGGTAAACGGCGAATCTTATTCCAAACAAGAACGGGTTCTGCACCTCGAAGATGTAGTGGGCGTGTTGTACGAGATTATAAGAATGAATAATGATCCGGAAGCGCACCCGGATGATATTGACCACCTTGGCAACAGAAGGGTGCGCGCCGTGGGGGAGCTCCTTTTGAACCGCTTAAGAGTAGGCCTTACCCGTATGGAAAGAATTATTCGCGATAAAATGTCCACGCTTGATCCGGCGACACTTACCCCTTCCCAACTTATAAACGCGCGCCCGGTTATCGCGATAGTGCGGGAGTTTTTTACAACTGGCCAGCTTTCCCAGTTTATGGATAACACGAATCCGCTTTCCGAGCTCGAACATAAACGGCGGCTTTCAGCAACTGGCCCCGGCGGGCTTACTCGCGAGCGCGCGGGATTCGAAGTGAGAGACGTACAGCCATCTCACTATGGAAGAATTTGCCCCATACAGACCCCGGAAGGTCCCAATATCGGGCTTGTAGGGCACCTCGCTTCATACGCGCGGCTTAACGAGTATGGCTTCTTAGAAACCCCTTATTTTAAGGTAGCAAACGGAAAAATAACCAAAGAAATAGAATACTTAAACGCGCATCAGGAAGAGCGGATGAATATTGCCTCATCCGATGTGTCGGTGGATTCAAACAACACAATTGTCGGCAAATTGGTACGCGCGCGCATAAGGGGAACTCCGGGGCTTATAGAAAAAAGTAAGGTGCAGTATGTTGACGTATCCTCCCAGCAAGCGATATCCGTGGCTACTGCCTTGATTCCATTTCTGGAACACGACGACGCGAATCGCGCCCTCATGGGTTCTAATATGCAGCGTCAAGCGGTGCCGTGCGTGAGGCCAGAATCTCCGGATGTACGGACGGGCCTCGAAGAGCGCGTAGCTTTGGATTCAAGATTGGTGGCTATAGCAGAGGCGGATGGGGAGGTCGTAGAGGCAGACGCGGAACATATTATTATAAGCGCCAAATCAAAATCAAGCGCGGCAAACTCCAAGCAAAAAAGAGCAAGAAAAATAGAGTATCCGCTAACAAATTTTAAGAGGTCTAACCAATATACTATTATTCACCAAAAGGCGCGTGTTAAGCCCGGAGATAAGGTGAAGGAGGGAGATATAATCGCGGATGGTTCTTCCGTGCAGAATGGAGTATTGGCTTTGGGCAGAAATGTTCTAACCGCGTTTCTCTCATGGCGCGGGCATAATTTCGAAGATGCCGTCATAGTATCAGAAAAGCTTGTGCGTGAAGACGCCTTTTCCTCAATACATATAGAAGATTTTTCGGTTGATATACGCGAAACAAAACTTGGGCCAGAGGTCACTACGTGCGATATTCCCAATGTCTCCGAAGAAAAGCTCCGTAACCTGGACGAGGAGGGCGTTATTATGGTTGGGGCGTATGTTACGGCGGGCGACATACTTGTGGGAAAAATATCTCCCAAGGGTGAGAGCGACCTTACTTCCGAAGAAAGATTGCTTAGGGCAATATTCGGGGAGAAAGCGCGCGATATTAAAGATACTTCACTCACCCTTCCCCATGGGAAGAGGGGGAGGGTTGTTGGCGTATATATATTTTCAAGGGAGAAAGGAGACCGGCTTCCCCCGGGTGTTATAAAAAGTATTCAAATTGAAGTAGCACAAGTCAGAAAAATAGGGGCCGGAGACAAAATAGCGGGCCGACACGGAAACAAAGGCGTTATCGCGAGAGTTTTACCGGAAGAGGAGATGCCGTATCTTCCGGATGGCACTCCGGTAGACCTTGTAATGGATCCCTTGGGCGTGCCGTCGCGAATGAATATCGGTCAAATTTTGGAAACGCACCTTGGGTGGGCGGCGCACACGCTTGGATACCAAGCCGTAACCCCCGCTTTATCCGGAGCTCGCGAAGACGATATACGTTCGGAGCTTAAAGCCGCGGGGCTTCCTCAGGATGGCCGGATTACCTTATATGACGGTTACACGGGCCTTCCTTTTGAAAATAGAGTGACTATCGGATACATGTATGTAATGAAACTGATACATATGGTGGAGGATAAAATACATATGAGGGCAATAGGCCCGTATTCCCTAATTACCCAACAGCCTCTTTCGGGAAAGGCGCAGTTTGGTGGTCAGAGGTTCGGGGAAATGGAGGTCTGGGCGTTGGAAGGTTATGGCGCGGCGCACATACTTCAGGAGATTCTTACAATTAAGTCGGATGATGTAATGGGGCGTTCTTCCGCGTATGAAAGCATTATTAAGGGCGAGTCAATTAAAAAACCAAATGTGCCGGAATCATTTAACGTGCTTGTTTCCGAACTTAAATCCCTAGGATTAAACGTTGAAGTTAAAGAACAAAAACATGCCGAAAGTTAGCGATTTTACATCCATAAAATTAAAAATCGCCTCTCCGGAGGATATATTGAGTTGGTCTCATGGCGAGGTGACAAAACCAGAAACGATAAATTACCGAACGCAAAAATCGGAAAAAGACGGGCTTTTCTGCGAACGCATTTTTGGTCCCGAAAAAGATTATGAGTGTTATTGCGGGAAGTACAGGCGTATTCGCTACAAGGGAATTATTTGCGATAAATGCGGCGTTGAAATAACAAGGTCAGTTGTTCGCCGTGAGCGCATGGGCCATATCAAGCTTGCGGTTCCCGTAGCCCATATATGGTTCTTAAGGGGCGTGCCGTCGCAAATAGGCCTTGTGCTCGACATACCCCTGCAGCAGATTGAAAGGGTGGTGTATTACGCCTCTTACATTATTACCGACGTTTTTACCGACGCGAAAAAAGACGCCTTGAAACGACTGAATGAAGAATACAAGCGAAGGCTAAAAGCGGAGCCCAAGAGCAGAAAACAGCTCGAGGCGAGAAAAAACAAGGAGTTGGAGATTATTAATTCGTTTAGGCCAAATCGTATTATTTCCGAGATGGAATATTTTGATTTGAGTTTGAAATACGGAGAAGTCTTCAGCGCGGGCACGGGTTCAGAGGCCCTCGTAAAAATAATAGGGGGATTGGACTTAAATAAGCTCAAGGCCGGTCTTGAGAAGTCAGCTGAAGAAACTCAAGGAGTTAACAGGCGTAAAATTTTGCGAAGGCTCCGTACCATACGCGGATTTATTGAGGGCAAGGCGAGGCCGGAGTGGATGTTTTTGACGGTGCTGCCAGTTTTGCCGCCGGAACTGCGTCCAATGGTGCAGCTCGATGGAGGAAGGTACGCGACAAGCGACTTAAACGATCTTTATCGCAGGGTAATCAACAGAAACAATCGGCTCAAGCGGCTTCGTGAGATAAACGCCCCAGAGGTTATTTGCCGTAATGAGAAAAGAATGCTTCAGGAAGCGGTAGACGCGCTTATTGATAACTCCGCTCGCAAAACTCAAACTGTCACCGCGACATCAGGCGGCAAAAGATTATTAAAATCGTTGGCCGATATGCTGAAAGGCAAGCAGGGGCGATTCCGACAGAATTTGCTCGGAAAACGAGTTGATTACTCCGGCAGATCCGTTATTGTCGTGGGACCCGAGATTGCTTTGCATCAATGCGGGCTTCCAAAGAAAATGGCATTGGAGCTATTCCGGCCATTTGTTATCCAAAAAATTATTGAGCGAGAACTTGCTTATAACATTAGGGCCGCGGGACGCCTGATTGAAGATGCAACTTTTGAGGTATGGGCGATACTCGAAGAGGTTATAAGGGGAAAGTACGTGTTGTTGAACCGCGCTCCTACGCTCCATCGGCTCGGAATACAGGCATTTCAGCCCGTGCTTATTGAGGGCGAGGCGATTCAAATTCATCCGCTTGTTTGCGCTGCCTTCAATGCCGATTTCGACGGCGATCAGATGGCCGTTCACGTGCCCCTTTCACAGGAGGCGCAGGCAGAGGCGCGAAATGTTATGCTTTCCTCTCTGAATCTCTTGAAGCCCGCGACCGGAGGCCCGATAGCCACCCCGACTAAGGATATCGTCCTTGGATGTTATTGGATGAGTAAATTGGAGGACGGAGAGATTCGCCGGACATTTAAGTCGTTTCAGGACGCCGAGCTCGCGCATGATATGGGCGTCATAGGCCTTAGAGAGAAAATAAAAGTTTTGTCTTATTCGCGCGATGGAAAAGATAAGGCGTATCTTGAGACGTGTGTCGGGAGAGTGCTTTTTAATAGGGCGTTACCCGAGGACTTTGCCTTTGTAAACGAAGAACTAAACGCGAAAGTTTTGGGGGATATTATTTCAAGTATTTTTGCAAGATACGGCAATAAGCGCACAAGCGAAGTTCTTGACAAGATTAAAACCCTCGGGTTTTTGTATGCCACGCTTTCAGGAATGAGCTGGTCTATGGACGACCTTACTGTGCCCAAAGAGAAAGACAAAATACTCGAAGAGGCGCGTCAGAAAACCGAGCTTATCCGGACCCAGTTCAACGAAGGTCTTTTGAGCGTTGAGGAACGAAGATACAAGATTATTGAAGTATGGCAGCAGGCTAGACAGACACTTACAAGTCTTGTGCCTAATTATTTGGATCCCAAGGGGTCCGTATCTATGATTGTAAATTCAAGGGCCCGCGGTTCCTGGTCGCAGATATACCAGATGACCGCGATGAAGGGCCTTGTCGTAAATCCCTCCGGGCAAACTATGGAGATGCCGGTGGAGTCAAGCTTTAAGGAGGGATTGACGCCTCTTGAATACTTTATATCTACTCATGGCGCGAGAAAAGGTACGGCTGATACAGCTCTTCGCACAGCTACGGCAGGGTACCTTACTCGGCGGCTGGTGGATGTTTCTCAAAATATTGTTGTTCAGGAAGCGGATTGCCGCGATACGGAAGGATTTGAAATAACGCGGGCCGAAGCGGAATACACGGGGCAAACATTCGCGGAGAAGATAGTCGGGAGAGCGTTACTTAGAACGGACGGCCGCAAGGTCAAAAAATCCGAGGGCCCGGATGTTATTGATTTTGGAAAAGCCAAAGAAATTGAAGCGTCCGGCGTTAAAAGCGTCATGGTCCGCTCGACAATAACTTGTAAGACCACAGGTGGGGTCTGCGTAAAATGTTACGGGTGGGACTTGGGTCATAATGTTCCGGTAAAAATTGGAGAAGCAGTCGGAGTAGTGGCCGCCCAAGCCATAGGGGAACCGGGCACACAGCTTACAATGCGTACCTTCCACACCGGTGGAGTAGCGGGCGCGAGCGATATTACGCAAGGACTCCCAAGAGTTGAAGAGATTTTTGAAGCCCGCGCGCCCAAAGGCAAAGCCGCGATATCCGTTGTTTCCGGGCGGGTTTATTCTATTGAGGAGAAGGATAAGGAGCGAATAATAAAAGTAGAGCAAGATAAAGAAAATCCCAGTGTTTTATCAAGAAAGGCCTCAAAAAAATCATCCGGTATCGTAGAGTACGCGGTGCCCCAAAACATAGCCGTTCTTGTAAAAAAAGGAGAGATTGTCACAAGAGGTCAGCAGTTGTCCGAGGGCAATATAGATTTGCAGGATCTATACGAGCAGTCCGGACGGCGGGCGGTCGAAAAATATGTAATAGGATCTATACAAAAAATATACACATCCCAGGGGGCGAGTATTCACGATAAACACATAGAAATTATAGTGCGCCAGATGTTTTCGCGCGTGCGAATTACTACCGTGGGGGAATCCAACTTTGTCCCCGGAGAAATTGTGGAGTTGCCCGAGGTTATGGAAGAAAACAAAAAACTCAAGAAAAGTAATAAAAAAGAGGCGGGCTTTGAGGCGGTGCTTCTTGGTGTTACAAAGGCCTCGCTTGCAAGCTCTAGCTTTCTCGCGGCCGCTTCATTTCAGGAAACATCCCGGGTATTAATAGACGCGGCAGTGATGGGGCGGGAAGATAAGTTGGTGGGATTGAAAGAAAATGTTATAATAGGAAAGATAATACCAGCAGGCACGGGGTATGGCGAAAAGTAAAAAATTAAATAAAAAAGGTAAAACACGTCCGAGGTTTGATGTCCATAGCGAGGTGGTCAAGGCGCTATGGGGAGTGGCCTTTATAGTTCTGTTTTTTCTTGCTATTCTTGCGTTTGTCGGCAAGGCGGGCAGCGCTGGCTCCATATTTTCTAAAATTACAGAGGTGTTATTTGGTTTAGGAAGATTCGGCATACCCTTCGTTCTCCTTGCGGCAAGTTCTATCCTCTTTGGTTCGGGCAAGAGAAATAGCTACATTCCTCTTATCGCGGGAGGGCTTTTATTTTTTTCCGGAATTTTAGGAATACTTAATATTTTTTCCGCGGAAGGAGCTATGAACGGGGGATACTGGGGTTATTTTGTGTCTTTGCCATTTATTGGGTACCTCGGACAGCTCGCCTCCTTTGTTATTTTTTTAGGGTTTATTATAGCCGCGATTATAATAAGTTTTAATATAAGGATAGATAAGATCATGGAGCGGGTCAGGGGGCGCGCGGAAAAAGAAAAGGACGCGTCCTCTTTGGATTTGGAACAATCCGGTTCGGATATCAATAAAAATGAGAAACCTACAGAATTTAAAGTTAAAACATGGCAGAGCGGTGTAAGCGAAAAGACTCGAAGTACCGAAAAGAGACAAGATGCATCCGGGGAGTCCGGAGCGGGCAGGGATGATTTTGCCGTAAAAGATATGCAAAATATAATGGGGGATTTTCGCCTTCCGCCCATAGAGCTTCTTGAGAAAGAAACGGGGAAGCCCTCTTCGGGAGACATTGTGGCAAACGCCAACATAATTAAAAGAACTCTTCAGAATTTTGGAATTGAGGTAGAAATGGACGAGGTAAATGTGGGGCCTGCCGTAACACAGTTCACTCTTAAGCCGGCGGAGGGCGTCAAACTTTCCCGTATCATGGCCCTTCATAACGATCTTTCTCTGGCTCTTGCCGCGCACCCCATACGGATAGAGGCTCCGATTCCGGGAAGGTCGCTTGTTGGCGTTGAAATTCCCAATAAGGGCTTTGCTCTTGTGAGGATGAAAAATATGCTGGAAAGCTCGGAATTTGGAAAACGTTCAAGCAACTTAACCCTGTCTCTTGGCCGCGATGTGTCCGGGGCGGCGATCCTCGCGAACCTAGCAAAGATGCCCCATATTTTAATCGCGGGAAGCACGGGCTCCGGAAAAACAATATGCCTCAATGTTATCATTCTTAGCCTTTTATACCAAAATCCCCCAAATTTGCTTAAATTTATTCTCATAGACCCTAAACGGGTGGAATTTCCTGTGTATTCTGATATACCCCATCTTCTGGCGCCGGTTGTGGTTGATACCCAAAAGACAGTAAACGCTCTTAAGTGGGCAGTTTCGGAGATGGAGCGCAGGTTTGAACTGTTGGCAAGCGTTAAGGTGCGCGATATCGCGGGATTTAATTCAAATAAAAAAGCAATAGAAGCGCATGGCCCGCTTCCATATATCGCGATAATTATAGATGAGCTTGCCGACCTTATGGCGGCTCGCGGCAAGGAGATTGAAGCGCTTATTGTGCGGCTCGCGCAAATGGCGAGAGCCGTCGGCATACATCTTGTGCTTGCGACTCAGCGGCCGTCTGTCGAGGTCATTACCGGACTTATTAAGGCAAACATAACCAGCCGTATCGCGTTTCAGGTTGCTTCTCAAATTGATTCGCGTACTGTTTTGGATATGGCCGGAGCAGAGAAGTTATTGGGGAACGGCGACATGCTCTATCTTGCGGGAGACGCTTCCAAGCCAAAACGAGTCCAGGGCGCGTATGTAACGGAAAAAGAAGTAAGGCGCGTCGCGGATTACTTGCGCGAATCCGCTGGGAGCACTGGCAGTGAAGCGCTTGAGTCTATAACCGAACCAGTTGCGACATCCTCGGAGATTCTTGATGGGAGATTTGACTTTGAGGAAATTGAGGGCGGGACAGATGATGAGCTTTATAAAGAAGCAAAGAAAATTGTCATACAATCACGAAAAGCTTCGGCCTCCCTTCTCCAGCGAAGATTGCGCGTTGGGTACGCGCGGGCGGCGCGACTGATAGATATGCTCGAGGAGGATCACGTCGTTGGACCGGGCGATGGAGCAAAGCCAAGGGACGTATACGTCGAAGTGGGCGACGATGAATAACAATATACATATTCTAGGCGTTTTTTTATTTTTGGTTGCGGTCGCAGGGTATATATTTATTAAATTTACCGCGTTTTTATTTGCCCCGGAGATTGAGCTTACAAATTTATCGAGTGAAACCATTATCGTAAACTCCCTTGAGATTACGATTGCGGGCAGAGTAGAAAATACTCATTCATTGACACTGAACGGCCGGGAGTTATATATTGGAAAGAATGGAAGCTTTGAAGATGTCGCGCGTTTAACGGATGGGATGAATATCCTTTCCTTTGAGGCAAAGAATATTTTTGGGAGAAGCAGCGATCTTGTGAGGAGAGTTGTATACATTAAGAATTAAAAATAACCAATATGACTAAACAAAAAATCATCTCTAAAACGGATGAACTCGAGGTAACATTGGACGATATTAGAAAAAGGTTTGGCGACGGCTCCATTATGCGCCTTGGAGATGCGAAAAAAGTTGACGTGCGCGTTATATCAACGGGGTCTATTTCGCTCAACCTCGCTCTTGTAGTTGGGGGAATTCCCAGGGGCCGCGTGACAGAAATATTTGGCCCAGAGGCGAGCGGAAAAACTACATTAGCCCTGCATATTGCCTCGGAGGCCCAAAAAGCCGGAGGCATAGCCGCTTTTGTAGACGCGGAGCACGCCCTTGACGCGGAATACGCGGAGCGCATAGGCCTCAATACAAAGGAGTTATTGGTTTCCCAGCCCGACACCGGAGAGCAGGCGTTGGATATAGTAGACGCGCTTGTGCGTTCGGGAAAAGTGGACGTAATTATAGTGGATTCGGTAGCGGCGTTAACTCCCCGCGCGGAAATTGAAGGCGATATGGGAGATCATCACATTGGTTTACAGGCCCGTCTTATGTCTCAAGCGCTTAGGAAACTTACGGCAATTACCTACAAAGCAAATACCGCGGTCCTCTTTTTAAACCAAATACGGATGCAGATTGGCATAATGTTCGGAAATCCAGAAACTACTCCCGGCGGGAAGGCGCTGAAGTTTTATTCATCGGTGCGTATTGACTTGCGCCGCTCCGCTCAAATTAAATCCGGAGAGCAGATAGTCGGAAATAGGGTAAGGGCAAAGATTGTGAAAAATAAAGTCGGCGCGCCGTTCCGCACGGCGGAGTTTGATATTATGTATAATGAAGGAATATCGTATCTTGGGGATTTGCTCAATTGCGGTTTAAAATACGGCGCCCTTTCGCGTTCCGGGGCGTGGTTTAATTATGGAGATATGAAGTTGGGTCAAGGCATGGAGGCCTCAAGAAATTTTCTTAAAGAGAATCCCAAGATAGTTAAAGAGGTAGAGAGTATTATAAAAGAGAAAGTGAAAGAAGCGTAAATTATCTCGTCGTAAATGGCACTATCGCCATAATCCTTGCCCGTTTTATGGTACCCGAAACACGCCTTTGATGCTTCGCGCATAGGTGTGTTTTTCTTCTAGGAAGTATTTTTGCTTGTTCGGACATAAAATTACGCAACGTTTCGGCGTCCTTCAGGTTTATTGATTTATGAGTTTTGCAGAATTCGCAATTTGCCATAAATTATTAAAATGGTATATTCTTCACATTTATCTCTTGATCTTCCTCTTTGGAATCTTGATCTTGGTCGGGATCTGCGGTACTTGTAATTGGCTCATCGCTTTCCACTGTAGGTATGTCGTCAATCTGTATGCGGCTCGCGGGCGCTTTAATACTGGAAGCGGGCCCGCCCTCCTTCGCTCCGACCGCGGTCGGAGCGAAGGAGGGGCGCGGCCCAAGCTGCATATTTTCCGCGATTATCTCGGTGCGATATCGCTTGTTTCCCGTGGCGTCACTCCATGAACGGGTCTCAATCCTTCCCTCAACCATAACTAAAGACCCCTTTTTGAGGTATTGGTTTGAGATTTCCGCAAGCCGAGCCCATGCTACGATATTGTGGAACTCTGCTTTTTCCTGCTTTTCGCGCGTTTGGGAATTTGTCCAAGTTCTATTCGTGGCAACAGAAAAGTTGCAGACGGATTGCCCGGAAGGCGTTGTTCTCAATTCGGGGTCTTGAGTGACCCTGCCTATAACTATAGCTTTATTAAGATTCATGGTCTATATATTTTTAATTATTTCGTCAAGTTTTTTGTCAATTTCATCTATGCTTATCTTGCTTCGTTTTTCTTGTTCGCGGCCACCTGTCTTATGAGTTTCTTGCATTGCTTGTTCGCTCGGTTTGATCTCGGCCGGAATGCTTCGCAATCGCATACTTCGTAAACGCGTTTTTTTACTCATCGGTTTTTTTGTCTCTATCATGTATCGCACAATACGAGATTCGCCTTTGAGGTTATTTGATAGCTCCTTTATTTTTTCCGGCTCAATCAAAAACGCGGACTCGCAGAGATACCCTTGCGATTGTTTCCCTATTTCATAGGCAAGGCGGCGTGTTTCTTCTTGGCATAGGGAGGCCTCAATCTGGCCCTCCAGCGCCTCTATTTTTTTGTTGATAGTTTGCCTGTAATTATGCAAATCATCCGCGGCGTTGAATTCGGGCTTTAGTATAAAATGCAGAATATAGCGCTTTTTAATTTGTTCTTTGACTTCTTCCATACCCCGTAAGATATCATACAGGGGCGTTATTTGTCAAACATTTACTTTACTTTACTTTACTTTCTTTGTTTTAAAATATCCCATATAATGTTCTAGGGCCGGTTTGGTAGTTGCTGTTGTTTGACAGAAACAACTAAGGGGCGTATAGTGCGGATAGAAAGGGGGGGTTAGTAAAAAATGTCAGATATTGAAGGAGGTGTCTAGTTGCTAGACTTACCAGGACAGATTGTAATCTTTGACCTAGAGTGTACCACTTGGGAGGGAGCGGCCGCCAGAGGATGGTCGGGTCCGGGAGAACACCGAGAAGTTGTTCAAGTCGGAGCCGCTCTCGTAGAAACAGAGAACTTTAGTGAGTTGGGCAGCTGCATGTATCTAGTAAAACCAGAAAGGAACCCCTTGCTTTCACAGTACTTTATTGATCTTACCCATATTACGCAAGAAGAGGTTGACGAAAAAGGCGTTGATTTTCAGACTTTCCTGCGGATGTTTTCCGAGTTATGCGCCGAATATCAACTTTATTGCTTTGACAGTAGGGTAGACGGATCGCGGCTGTTTGACCGCGACGTGCTGATTGAAAACTGTAAATTACTCGGAATCGGATTCCCATTTGCAATGGAAAAATTCCATAATGTGAACGAGATTTTCCATCGGCACGGTTATACAGTAAAACAAAGCGGAGCTGCGCCGGAAGCTTTCGGCATAGAGATTCCCGCTCGGCCCCACAATGCCCTCAACGATGTAGGGGGGCTCATTATCGGATTAAGGGCGTTAACCCTTCATTTGAAGAAGTAAATTTATTGGGTCCACATCGTCATCGCGTGGTGGACCCTTTTCTTTTCGGAAAATCCACGGCGCAGCTTTGCGCATAGTGAAGGAAAGCATATAATATTATGATCAACCTACTATGACCATCAACCCAAATATTTTTCGTCTATACGATATACGGGGAATTGCAGGTAGCAAATTCAGCGAGGAAGAAATAGCAAAGTATGAGAAATGGTACGGTCCGTTCCCGGGAATTACCCTAACGCAAGATGTGGCGAGTTTAATAGGTAAAGCGTATGGCACCGTAATTCGCCGCGAAGGCGGAAATCGTGTCATTGTAGGATACGAAATGAGGCCGTTTGCCGAAGAGCTTAAAGACGCGTTTATCTCCGGGATACTATCAACCGGCTGTGATGTGGCCTACGCGGGTGTAACACTTACGCCTATTATTTATTTTGCGACTGCATTTTTTGGCTTTGACGGTGGAGTGAATATCACCGGCAGCCATAACGTATATTTTTACAACGGTTTCAAACTTATGAAAAAAGACGTGTGGCCCCTTTTTGGTGAGGAGCTTCAGATGATGCGGGAAATGATAGGGAAAGAGGATTTTGTTGTTGATGCAAGGGGGAATTTGGAGACATTCGACGCGCGCGCTCCCTACGAAGATTATTTTCTCAAACACATAATACTCTCAAGACCTCTGCGTATTGTTATAGACACGGGCAACGGATCCGCGGGAATATTTGCCCCGGAACTGTTCCGTAAGCTTGGGTGCGAGGTTGTTGAGCTTTACACCGAGCCGGACGCGACTTTTCCCAATCACACTCCCGATCCGGAAGCGCCTCAAAATATGAAGGATCTTGGGGAAAAGGCGAGAGAAGCTGGGGCGGACTTGGGAATTGGCTTTGATGCCGACGGGGATAGGATGGGATTTGTAGATGAGAAGGGGGAGTTTGTCAGCGCGGATCTCTTGCTCCTTCTTTTTGCGAAAGACGCGCTTTCAAGAAACCCCAGAAAGAAGATTCTGTTTGACGTAAAGTGCTCCCAGCTTCTTTCAGAGCTTGCGCCAGAGTATGGAGGCGTGCCACTTATGCATCGGACAGGGCATGCGCCCATAAAGGAAAGTTTACGAAAAGACAGCGATATTATTTTCGCTGGAGAGGTATCGGGGCATTTCTATTTTGTGGAAGATTATTTTAAAATTGACGACGGACTTTTTAGCGCAGGCAAGATGATTGAGATTTTTGCGCGGCATCAGGGTCCTTTCTCTTCGCTTTTCAAGGATATCCCCGCGCGCGTGCGGACTCCGGAAATAAAACTCCCCGTAGCCGATGAGATAAAATTTGATATTGTGGAGAAAATCAAGAAAAACTTTGAGGGTAGGTTTCCCCTTATCTTGATCGACGGCGTGCGATTCAACATAACAAAAACCGGTTGGGGCCTTATACGCGCCTCCAACACCTCGCCGTATCTTACAGCAAGGGTGGAAGGGGAATCTGACGAGGAAGTTCTTAGGGTTAAAAATATTCTCGCAGAGGAACTGGAAAAATTTCCCGAAATCGGCGACAAGCTCAATCGGCAAAAAGTCGCGGTGCTTGAGGGAAAATTGGGGTGGATATAGTCCGCGAAAGCAATAGAAATGCCTCAGATTGGGGTCGAAGGAGTTGCTTTTATCTGGGGAAGGTGCTAGGGTGAAAGATGACGAGCAAGAAGCAATTTTTGGAGGAGCATAACAGGTTAGCGCCCGTTCACTTACAAGTGACAACTGTAATGCTTTCACGTTTTCGCGCGGAAAAATCCTCTCTATTAAAAAGTAGCGACTGGTCTATCGACAAACTTCGAAGGCCTTTTATTTTGTGGCTCACTTCTCTTTCCGAAGAGGAAAGAAAAAATATGAGCTCATAACAGTTTAACCTGTCAGATTAACTTACCCAGCTTAGAGGTTTTATAACGTAAAGCGGCGCGATAACTTTACCCCGAGCAGGGCCGAAGGACTCGCCCGCTTTTTTTTACGCGCAAAACAAGATTTACATAACCCACGATCGTACACTATGTAAATCTCCTGTGTTGTTCAGAAAATACTGTGGCCGTGGCGCGGATACTATTTGAGCCCCACTTTTTGCCGCACAAGCGCCATTGTTTTTTCTGATTCTGCCCGCGCTTTTTTTGCTCCGAGTGTAAATGCCGCCGCGGCTTCTTCGGGGTTTTGGAGAAATTCCGCGTAACGCGCCTGCATAGGGGCAAGATGCGAAATTACCGCATTGGCAAGAGACGACTTAAAACTGGCGTAATTTATGCCGCTAAATTCTTTCTCAAGATCCTTGATTGATTTTGCGGTGATGCCGCTATAAATCGCAAGAAGGTTTGAGATAGCCGGTTTATTTTTGGGGTCATATTTTATTTCTTTGTCGGAGTCCGTGACGGCTTTTTTTATTTTGTCGCGTATGGAGCTTTCGTCCTCAAATAATCCCACATAATGCTGGGGCCCGAGGGACTTTGACATTTTTTTTGAAGGGTCATGAAGGGACATGACCCTCGCAGTTTCCTTTTGAATCATCGGCTTGGGAAGCTTAAACACTTCAACAGGCTTAGTGCCCGGGGTTCCCCCGTACATTTTGTTGAATTTTTCAGCAATGTTTCTTGTGAGCTCCAAATGCTGTTTTTGATCTTCGCCGACAGGAACATAATCCGGATTGTATAAAAGTATATCCGCGGCCATGAGGGTGGGATAAGTAAGGAGCCCCGCGTTCACGCTCCCTGACTTAGACATTTGCTGGGATTTTTCCTTGTACTGAGTCATGCGTTCCAGGTCCCCGACAGAAGTGAGCGTGGTTAAAATCCAGGCAAGTTCGGTGTGTGAGGGGACTTGCGATTGCAAAAATAAAGTTGACTTGTCAGGATTAAATCCAATAGCGAGCATCGCAATTTGCGCCTCGCGCGTATTTTTGTACAGTACAGCCGCTTCGTGCACTGTCGTCAGAGCATGCAGGTCAACAATGGGGTAGAAGCAGTCGTTGCCCTGATTTTGTAAATCCACCCAGTGACGAAGCGCGCCGAGGTAATTGCCGAGGTGAAATTGACCAGTGGGTTGTATGCCGGATAGAACACGCATGGCAAAAAAATTATTCTAATTACTCTAATTATTCTAAACAAATCTCAATGACTTAGATGCCTAATTTCTAAAATAAATTTAGACATTTGGGATTGGGATTTCCTTAGGTCAATTAGAATAATTAGGTCAATTAGGTTAATTCGCTTTTACACTTCGATTATAACAGGAATAACCATCGGTCTTCGTTCGGTCTTCTGGAATAAGAATTGCCCGGTTTTGTTTCTCATTTCGTCTTTAAGATATGTAGTGTTAAGGGTATGATTGGAGGCAAATGATCCTTCAATTATTTTTCTTACTCTCCTTCGCACATCCATAAGAAGTTCCTGCGATTCGCGAAGATATACGAATCCGCGCGAAATAATGTCCGGATTACCCTTGAGTTTTCCTGTTTTTGTATCCACTGTCGCTATAATAACAAATATTCCGTCCTGCGCCATCAGCTGTCTATCCCGGAGCACGACATTGCCCACATCTCCTATCCCAAGGCCGTCTACCATGACATAGTTTGTCGGCACGCGGCCTTTTAGAATATACGCCTTGCCATCTTTGAATACGACGGGTTTCCCATTGGCAAGGATAAGAGCATTTTCGCTCGGCATACCCAAACTCTCCGCGATTTCTCCATGCATGCGAAGCATAAAATGGTTTCCGTGTATTGGCATGAGATACTTTGGCTTTACAAGATTGAGCATCAGTTTGAGATCCTCTACCTGCGCGTGGCCGGACGCGTGGACATCCATGAGTTTAGAATGGAAAATTTTGGCGCCCTGATACATCAGGAGATCTTTAAGCGCGCTCACGGACCGTTCGTTTCCGGGAACCACCGAAGAGGAGAATATCACGGAATCTCCTTTCTGTATTTGCACGTGACTATGTTCTCGGTGGGCAATGCGCATTAAAACGGCCTCTCCTTCTCCCTGCGCTCCGGTGCAGGCGATGATGATTTTGCTTGGATCGTACCTGTGAACTTCCTTAATAGATATAAGTGTTTCCTTTTTAACATTAAGGAAGCCGAGTTCCCGCGCGATCTCGACATTTGTGCGCATTGAATAGCCGTCAACCGCGAGTTTTCTCCCGTATTTTTCCGCGATATTTATAAGCTGCTGGATCCTTGAAATGAGCGACCCAAAAGTCGCGGCAATTACCCGCCCCTCCGCTTGCTTTATGATTTCATCCAAGCTTTCCTGAACCTGTTTTTCAGAAATCGCGTACCCCGGCTCCTCCGCGTTTGTGGAATCAGAAAGCATCAGAAGCACGCCGTTCGCTTGCGTCGCAATCTGTACTATGCGCGCGAGGTCTGCCGGCTCATCTCCTATCGGACTGTGGTCAAATTTGAAATCCCCGGTGTGGATAACGAGTCCTTCGGGCGTATGCAGGGCAATGCCCACGCTGTCTGGGATATTATGGTTTACATGGAAAAATTCTACGTTGAAGTGGCCAAGGATTAATTTATCCGTCTTTTTGATGGTGGAAATATTAAGTTCGCCGCCGTTTGGAAAGTCCTGGTGACGTTTGAGGATTATTCCCCGCGATAGGGCCGTTGCGTATATCGGGGGATATCCGAGCTTGGGAGCAAGGTGGGATATAGCCCCGATGTGATCAAGATGGCCGTGCGTGATTATTATGCCCTGAATATTTTTTTCCTTGCCTTTCAGGTACTCTATATTTGGAATTATATAATCAATTCCGGGCATGTCCTCCTCCGGAAACTGAAGGCCCACGTCAACAATTACAATATCGCCCTTGTATTCAAAAAGGGTCATATTGCGTCCCACTTCCTCGAGCCCCCCGAGCGCTATTACCTTTAGGCCCTCTGTGGCGTCTGGTTCTGGCGGGGGAGTTGTTTGGGGCCTCAAGATAGGCCCCCCCATAGTTTTTCCTGGTGATCTTCTTCTGGTTTTTCTAAATTGTATTGGAGTCATAAACAAAATTTTTAATTTTAATTTAGAGAATTAAACTAGGTGCCCAAGGTGGGAGTCGAACCCACACGGGCTTGCGCCCACAGCGCCCTGAACGCTGCGCGTATAGCCAATTCCGCCACTTGGGCTATTTATTTCCATACCCGCTTTGTATCAATATACCAATCTGTTATATCGGAAAATCGCAAAGATGGGTCCGCGATTTTACCCTCGAGGATTCCCTTAATAGTTTTATTGACAGGATAAAGATATGTCGGACTGTATAGGAAGATAGCGGGAATATCATTTATTATGGCATTTTGAAACAGGACGTATTTTTCAGCGCGCGCTTGCGAGTCCAGGGTTTGGCGGGCCTCCTCCAATAGTTTATCGGCGGTTTTATTGTCGTACAAGGCGAGGTTTAGCCCCGGATCTTTCTTTTGGGAAGAGTGCCAGAACGAGAA
This sequence comes from uncultured Candidatus Saccharibacteria bacterium, assembly GCA_964374025.1. Taxonomy (GTDB): domain Bacteria; phylum Patescibacteriota; class Minisyncoccia; order Spechtbacterales; family HO2-43-30; genus JBASTI01. Next base: position 30,462 of record CAYJWU010000002.1, on the reverse strand, counting down.
CGGATCCGGATCAATGCCCACAACCTGCCCAAAAATAAGGGCTTCGTATTCTCGGGGTCTTATATATTCTTGCTGTAATTCGCCAAGCGTGTACGCGTTTATTATAACCCGCGCTCCTATTTTTTCCCATTGTTCCTTAAGAACCCGCATTACTTTTTCCAGCTCCGGCCATTCTACCGTAACAAGATTTATTTCAAGGGAGGTAGGCTCCTTATCTTGCGGCAAGGTTTTTTGAAGGACTCCGTCGCCATCGGTGTCAATCCATTTGGAACTCGCAAGTATCCTTTTTGCCTCGTCTAAATTAAATTGATATTTTTCCTCAATTTGAGGGTTATACCCAAGAAGCTCGCGCACTATCGGGCCGAATGAAGGTTTTCCATTTCCACCGGCCGCGAGATTTATGATTTCAACCCTATTCGTCGCGAGCGTTAGCGCTTCCCTCACCGGTTTCTCCGCAAGCGCTTTGGATTTTGACTGGTTTAGGAACGCGGCGAAGTATCTCGGCAAGTTGAATGTATAAAGCCGTACATTGCCGCCGGTTTCTGCTTCTGCGCTGTTGTAGCCGGATACAAAGCTCATGGCGCTGACCTCCTGATTTTTTAACGCCCGGAGCGCCTCGTCTTCCGAGTCAAAAAACTTAAAAACAATGCGTTCTACGTGAGGCGCTGCGCCATAATATTTGTCATTTATTTTTAATGTGTAGGATTTTATGTTGCCGGTATTGTCTTTCTGGAATTTTTCAAATTTATACGGCCCCGCTCCTATTGGCTGAAGGTTGGCTTCCGCGAGCGGAAAGCTTTTCGGCGCGATATTTCCCCAAATGTGCTTGGGAAGTATGCCTTGCGTCATATTTTCTAAAAATGGGCTATAGGGGCTTACCAGTTTGAAAGTTACGGTAAAATCATCAATTTTTTCTACCTCCACGCCCTGCCAGTTTAGGCGTATGGGGCTTGCGTATTTGGGATCCTGAATAAGTTTTATTGTAAAAACTATATCGTCGGCGGTCAGAAGTTCTCCATCATGCCAGAATATATTCTCGCGGATCTTAAATGTGTATAGCGTATTATTTTCAATTTTATAGCTTTCCGCGAGGTCCGTAAGGAGCTTGCCGTCTTTGTTGTATTTCATCAGCCCGGCGTAGACGATCTTCGTTATATCGCGGTCAACATCGCTTATTTGGGATAACGCGGGGTTTACGAACCTCGGTATGCCAAGAGCGGATTCAACATGGGTCCCTCCCCGGGCGGGAGCTATTTGGGTACTTGCGTAGTAGAATCGCACGCCAAGGGTTAGAACAGATGAAACTATCAGGAAAGTTAAAAATACGAGAATAGACTTTTCTCTTTTGGAAAAAGCGCGCCAGAGTAAAGACCACTTTGGGTATTTTATTTGTTTAAGAGAATTTAGATCCAATTTTATTTTATCAGGTTGAGAAAAGCCGTAATTACAAAGAGCGCCGAAAGCGCAATTGTTGCCCTGAAAAGAATTTTTTCCATCCCTCGTTTCTGGTAGTACACTCCTCCCCCTCCCCCGAAAGCGCTGGAAAGACCCGAGCCCCTTTGCTGGAGAAGAATAGTTGTTATAAGGAGGATTGAAATTATAATTTGCGCGATACTTAGTATCATTTTATAGCCAGAAGAATAATAGATTCACTATGCCCAATATTGTCGTACCCCAGATCAGCGGTATTATGCCCTCAATCGTAAAGCCCGGGATATAGTAGGCGAGCGCCCATAGGGCGAGCATGTTTACAAAAAAGCTGAAAAATCCAAAACTTATAAAAACCAATGGGAATGCCACTATTTTTATAATGGGGTAGATGAATAATTGGAATATGGCAAGCGCTAATCCTATTCCAGCCAGTATAGCAAAGTTCCCCGAAAATGTAAAGCCCTCTACTAAGTTACCGGCAAGATAAACGGCAGATGAGTTTACGAGCGCTTTGAAGAAAAATTTCAGCATCAACCGTATTATAGTATGTAATTTTCAATTTTGCAATTTTCAATCAATTTTCAATTCCCAAATTTTCAAACACCGAGGGATGTTTTTCTGTGCAGTTTTCTATGATAAGATATCGCAAATCTGTGAGCTTCGTCGCGGGCGTGCATGAATAAATTTTGAATGTTTTTAGGAAGGGCGTTGAGGGGTATGGGCTTCTTCCGATTTGGAACATATAATTCGTTGTGCTTTTTTGCCAGAGCAACAATTGAAAATTGTCTCCCTGCGGGAGATCCCCCGTAGGGGGAAAAATTGTCTCCCTGCGGGAGATCCCCCGAAGGGGGAAAAATTGAAAATTCTTGCAGCGCTGCGTTCAGCTGGCCTCTTCCGCCATCAATCAGAAACGCGTCGGGATACGGCCATTCTGGATGCGCAAGCCGGCGGTGTATTACCTCTCTTATCATTGCGGTGTCATTTGGCTTTTGCGGAAACCGAATTTTGAATTTTCTGTACATAGATTTATTCGGCTTGCCATCATCGAACCGCACCATAGAAGCAACCGGCTCTTTGCCTTGAATATTGGAGATGTCGTAGGCCTCCAGGCTTGATACTTGGTCTAGGAGGAAGGTTTTATTCTCTCGCGGGTTTCGAGGCCGAAGCGGGCATGGTCTCCCGACCGCAGTCGGGAGGAGCGAAGGCCGAGACCCTGAGGCCCGCTCGCTGGGCGGGCCGAGGAAAGCGAGAGGATAAAACCTTCCTCCCCGGGTGTTATGTGCGAATATATTTTCAAGCGCCCGAATCTGATCGCGCGACTTTGCCGCCTTTTCGAATTCGAGGCCTTTGGCAAATTGTGCCATCTCCTTTTTTAGCGAAGTGATGACGCGCGGTTTTCGGCCATTTAATATTGCTTTTATTTTTGCGATGTCTTTTTTATACCCTTTTGTATTCGGATCGGGCCCCGGGCAAAGGCCGATGTGGCAATACTGGCAAGGTAGTTTTCTGTGCGTCTGGGTATAGTAGGGGAATGCCCTTCGCAAATACCTTAGAACTGTTTTGAGAGATTTGCCGTCGGTGAAGGGACCAGCCACCCCGCGGGGTGGAATTTTCAATTTCCAATTTCCAATTTTCAAACCGCGTGGCTGGTGCGTTACAACAATGCGTGGGAATGTTTCGTTGGTAAAGCAGACATAAAAATACTGCTTATCGTCGCGAAGCATTATATTGTATCGGGGCTGGTATTTTTTGATGAGTTCGGATTCTTTTATGAGCGCCTCCGGCTCGTTCGCGGTAACAATATAATCAACCCGCGCCGTCTCGCTCGCAAGGGGGGTTGCATTTTTTCTGGCTACGCCAGATCCCGCGTAGCGGGAAAGGTGAGTTTCTACGCGTTTGCGTATATTCGTGGATTTTCCGATGTAAATTATCTCTCCGCGCGCATTTTTTAGACTATAAACCCCCGGCCTAGGGGGGAGCGAAGAGAGAAGGATGGATTTTCGAACTCGAATCATTAAGCATTATTTTAGCATTTATTTTGAATTTAGGCAAGAGCTACCATATACTCACGATCGTGAGTAAAAGGTAGGGCTAGAGTGGTTTGAACAAAAAAGCCCGGCGGAAAGTCGGGCGTTTATAGCTTTCCATGCGGGCCCGTACCATCACTTTCCGCTTTCTATACCTAACTTCATCTCCATATACTTCACTCGCGCCATTAAATCATCAAATTCATCGCGAGTCACGAGTAAGCTGTTTATTTCCTGAATATCTTTTTCTATTCTGTCTAGTCGCGCATCTACATGAGCGAGAGTATTATCAATTCTATCAAGGCGCCCCCCTACCTTTCCGAAGCGCCCGTCTACTTGCTCGAAACGTTTGTCTACTTGCTCGAAACGTTTGTCTACTTGCTCGAAACGTTTGTCTACATCTGCAAAACCCTTGCCCACCATTAAAGCCAAGTCATTGAGCGTTGTTTCTTTTTTCTTTTTTCTAACCTCCATATTTATATGATAATAAACTCCCTGCATTATTTCAAGTTCTTTATCGCCTCCCACAAATCACGCCTTGTATTGACAAAGAATTCCGTGTATAATGGGCTCGCATTATGAGGGACGAATTTCTCCATATAAAAAACGCGCGTGTGCATAATCTGAAAAATGTAAGCTTGAAGATTCCGAAGAACAAGCTCGTTGTGATTACGGGATTGTCCGGCTCGGGAAAATCTTCGCTTGCCTTTGACACGATTTTTGCCGAAGGCCAGAGGCGCTACGTGGAGTCGCTTTCCGCATACGCGCGGCAGTTTTTGGGAATTATGCAGAAGCCGGACGTGGATGAAATCACGGGCATATCGCCCGCGATATCAATAGATCAAAAGAGTGTTTCGCGCAATCCCCGTTCTACAGTGGGCACAATAACGGAGATATATGATTATCTCCGTCTTTTATTCGCGCGCGCCGGCACGCCCTTTTGCCCAAAATGTAGTATCGAGATAAGGCGCCAGACGGTTTCCCAAATTGCGGATGAGGTTTCAAAATTAAAAGGCGAATTTCTTATTTTGGGGCCGGTTATTCGCGGGAAGAAAGGCGAGCACAAAGCGGTTCTTGAAGAAGCGCAAGAGCGGGGATTTACCAGGGTGCGTCTTGATAAGGAATTTTTGAGCATAGAAGAGGCAATAGACCGCGAGCTTAATCCGAAAAAAATTCATAATATAGAGATTGTGGTTGACAAAATGAATGGCGATGAAGAAATGGATAGAGTCCGGCTTGTGGATTCTATAGAAATGGCAATACGCATGGGAAAGGGCACGGTAATTGTGGGGGACGCTATTTTTTCCGAGAATTTTGCTTGTCCCAAATGCGGTTTCTCTATGGCAGAGATTCAGCCAAGGACGTTCTCTTTTAATAGTCCTTACGGCGCTTGCCCCGCGTGTTCCGGCCTTGGCACGGAAATGGACGCCGATCCTGACCTTGTAATTCCAAGCAAAAGTTTAAGCATATCCGAAGGTGCTATAAAGCCATGGATGAGCGCGTCGCATAG
>CAYJWU010000002.1:0-25394 GCA_964374025.1 uncultured Candidatus Saccharibacteria bacterium | reverse complement strand
CAGGGGTATTTTTGGTATGTGTTGCGGGAGATTGCGGATAAATATAAATTTTCGCTTGATGCCCCTATAAAACAACTTTCCGAAAGCGACCTTTCGGTTATTTTATACGGGGATCAGGAATTCGAGGGGGTGATACCGTCGTTGATCCGCCGCTATAAAGAGACTGACTCTGATTGGACTAGGGCGGAAATAGAAAAGTATATGGTTATAAAACCATGCGCCGAATGCGGGGGGAGGAGATTGAGGCGAGATGCCTTAGCGGTGAGATTTGAGGGGAAAAATCTAGATGAAATTGTACGTATGAGCAGTGGGGATTTTCTCGGATTTTTTATAGGAATTAAAAACAAAACTAAGATAACCCAGCCCATAATCAAGGAAATCGCTTCTCGCTCCCAATTCCTTCTTGACGTGGGCCTCCACTACCTTAGTCTTTCAAGATCCGCTGATACGCTTTCAGGCGGAGAAGCCCAGCGGCTGCGCCTCGCGACACAAATTGGGTCTAAACTTTCCGGCGTTATCTACATTTTGGACGAACCTTCCATCGGCCTCCATGCGCGTGACCAGGCGCGACTCATCAAAACTTTAAAGGATCTGCGGGATCTTGGGAACAGCGTGATAATTGTGGAGCACGACTCCCAGACCATACGGGAGGCCGATTGGGTTGTTGATATAGGGCCGGGCGCTGGAAAGGGAGGAGGCCAAGTTGTATATGAGGGGACCTCGGTTGGTCTCAAGAGAGCAAAAACTCTGACAGGCGAGTATATCGCGGGGAAGCGAAAAGTATCCCGCCTTCGCCTCGCCGAAGCCCCGACAGTAGTCGGGGCGCAGGCGGGCACAGTGAAGGGGAGAGGGGGCGTTGGCAAGTACCTCGTTATTAAAGGCGCAACTGAACATAATTTAAAAAATATTGATGTTAAAATTCCCCTTGGGAAGTTTGTGTGTGTTAGCGGAGTTTCGGGATCCGGGAAGAGCAGTTTGGTAAATGATATTATCTCAAAAGCGCTTAGGCGGGAGTTTCAGGGAGCCCACACAATCGCGGGCGCGCACAAAAAAATAGAAGGACTTAGATTTTTAGATAAGGCCCTCATAGTGGATCAAAGTCCCATTGGCAGGACCCCGCGATCTAATCCCGCAACTTATACGGGCGCCTTCAGCGTAATACGGGATTTATTTGTGGCTACACGCGAAGCTCGCTCGCGAGGATACGTCGCGGGGCGTTTCAGCTTCAACGTAAAAGGCGGGCGGTGTGAAGCATGCGAGGGGCAGGGCATGAAAAAAGTTGAAATGCATTTTTTGCCCGATGTATATGTGGAATGCGATGAGTGCAAAGGCACGCGGTATACAAAAGAGGTGCTTGATATAGGATATAAAGGCAAAAATATTGCCGAGGTCCTGTCTATGACCATAGAGGAAGCGCGCAAATTTTTTGAAAATATTCCAGTGCTTTCGCATAAGCTTGAGGTGCTCAACAAGGTCGGGCTTTCATATGTAGAGCTTGGCCAACCCGCTCCATCTCTTTCTGGCGGAGAAGCGCAAAGAATTAAGCTCGCTAGCGAGCTTTCCCGCAAGGCAACAGGCAAGACGCTTTATATTCTGGATGAACCCACAACCGGCCTTCATTTTGAAGATGTTAATAATTTGCTCAAGGTGCTCTTTGAGCTTGTCTCGTACGGAAATTCAGTCCTCGTGGTCGAGCATAATTTAGATGTCATTCGCAACGCGGACTGGGTAATAGACTTGGGCCCCGAAGGAGGGGACGAGGGAGGATATCTTGTCGCCGAAGGTACGCCGTCTGATATCTCCAAAAACAAACAGAGCTGGACGGGGAAGTATTTGTAGTTCCTTTTTCAGCCCCTTAATAAAAGTATCGTAAAATACTTTATACAAATGCAACGCGATCGCGTTGCATTTGTATAAAGTATAGGTTGAGGTATACTTATTGTGTATGCCAGCAAGAATGAAAATCGACAAAAACTCTGTCGAGAAGGCGATCTTAATCGCTCTTTTAGGGGGAGCGCTTGTTATTTCCCCAATGGGCGGGCGAGTTGTTTGGGCTCTTGCGAAATACTACCTAAGGAAGTGGTGGGAAGAGGGTGGTCCTTATATTCCTCCCGAGAAAGACCCGGAGCAGGTTCGCCAAAGTATCTACAAACTAAAACGAAACAATTATATTCGATGGAAATATAATAAAAAAGAAAATATCATTGAGCTTACGCTAACCAAGAAAGGCAAAAAAGTATTTGGGCATGTGCAATTTGAGGATGTGACTGTTCCCCATCCTAAAGAATGGGACAAGCAATGGCGTTTTTTTCTTTTCGATATTCCTGAAAAGTCAAAATCACTCCGAGATGGCTTGAGAGCAAAACTTAAAAGTCTGGGATTTTTTCAGTTTCAAAAAAGTGTATGGATTTACCCATACGAATGTGAAAAAGAAATGCGTTACGTTTGTGAGTATTTGGGCATAACTCCTTTTACAATTATGTTTACCGCCAAGATAGACAGCGACAAAATTTTAAGGAAATATTTTTATGACAAGAGAGTTTTGCCGCGCACGTACCTTGATATCCGCAACAAGTATATTCGAACTTAGTCTTTATACAAATGCAACGCGATCGCGTTGCATTTGTATAAAGTGTCCTTATAAAAATGCGTGTCCCCCGCGGTATCTCCAAAAACAAAAAAAGCTGGACAGGAAAATATTTGTAGCGCATGTTAGCTTTTCCCATTGATACAAATTTCTCCCCTTGTTATCATTGGATTATAAATGATGCCTTGGTTCTATAAGAAAATTGGGGAGTTTTTGAAGGACGCGGTGTATGCGGCAAATGATGGGGTAATCACTACCTTCGCGGTGGTCGCGGGGGTTGTCGGCGCGTCTTTAGATCCTATCGTGATTTTGGTTTTGGGATTTGCGAACCTTTTTGCGGATGGCATTTCTATGGCAAGCGGGAATTATCTTGGGACAAAGTCCGAGAAGGATTTATACGCCAAAGAAAGAGAACGCAACAGACGTCTTCTTCGGGAAGACAAAGAGAAATACAAGGAGCGGATTTCCGCTTTTTTGCAAAGCAAGGGCTATACGGATTCTGGCCTTACGGGCCTTGCAGACCTTATTACTCACAATGAAAAATTCGCCCTTGATTTCATGATGCACGAAGAAATAGGTCTTGTGGAGCAGGAAGAAGCCCGGCCGCTTAAAGGAGCGCTTGTGACCCTTGCGTCATTTATGCTCGCGGGCCTTGTGCCGCTTGTGCCTTATATATTTTTCACCGCAAGCGCTAACGCCTTTTTGTACGCCTCGATATTTACCGCTATTGCCCTGTTTGGTATAGGTGCCGCGCGATCTGTCTTTACGGAAAAATCCTGGTTTTCAAGCGGCCTTGAGATGTTTCTTGTCGGAGGACTCGCCGCAGTCGTCGCGTACGCTATCGGATTTGGAGTAAGCCGCATTATATGAAAAAGCAAAAAGTAAATTTTTATATGGGGGTGGAAGGGGGCGGTACAAAAAGCGAGGCAATCCTCACGGACGAGAGCCTTAAGATATTGATGCAGAGAAAGGGGAGGGCCCTTAATTATCATGATCTTGGAAAGGATGCTGTCCGAAGGAACTTTACTCATTTAATCGCGCCGCTTCTTGCGCGAGCGAAAGCAGGAAAGGTGTATGCGGTGCTTGGGTCCGCGGGGATTGATACGGCGAAGGACGAGGCGTTTTACAAAAAACTTATGCGTTCGGCGTTACCCCGGGGATCGGTTTTTGACGCGGTGAATGATTCAAAGATAGCGCTTGAAGCGCGTTGCCCCGGGGAAAAGAACGGCATATTAGTTATTGCCGGAACCGGGTCAAATGTTTACGGCGAAAGCGATGGAAAGGTGAGAAGATGCGTGGGGTGGGGTTTTGCGTTGGGAGACGAGGGGAGCGCGTATTATTTCGCGCTCGCGGCAATGAAAGCCGCGACACGGGCTTGGGACGGAAGGGGAGATAAAACAGTTTTGGAGGAGCTGTTGCTCAAAAAGGCGCATGTCAAAACCATGGAAGATTTTGTCCCCCATGTCTACGCGCAGATTTTTAAGAAAAAACAGGACATGAAGCCTTACATTGCCTCGTATGCTAGAATTGTAGACAGAGCAATAGGGCAAAATGACGCGGTAGCGGAAAGGATACGGGACGAGGGAGCGCGAGAACTTGGCCTGGGAGTGAAAGCGGTTTCGGAAAGATTGGGGTGCCGGAATAAAGAATTTTGTCTCGGGGTTATAGGGTCGGTATGGCGAATGCCGGGGTTGGAGGAAGTTTTTCGAAAAGAAGTGGGGAAACATTGCCCGTATGTTCGTTTTTCAGACAACAAAGATCCGGGCGCGTGGGGCGCGATCCTTTTGGCAAAAAAATTATGTAATTAATATTGTTTTAACCATATGAAAATAGCAATCAATGGCTTTGGCCGAATAGGCCGCACATTTTTCAGGCAAGCATTCGGCGCCCAGAACGTAGAATTAGTCGCTATTAACGACCTTACAGACGAGGCGACGCTTGCGTATTTATTAAAATATGACACTGTCTATGGCCGGTATGAAAAATCAGTAGAAGCCGTAGAGGAAGGGGGAAAGAAATATTTATCAGTAGACGGCAAGAAAGTTTTAAGTTTAACAGAAAAAGATCCTGAAAGTTTGCCATGGAAAAAGCTCGGCGTGGATGTTGTAGTTGAGTCCACGGGAGTTTTCGCGTTTGATAGCGGAGCGCAAAAGCATATAAGAGCAGGCGCAAAGTACGTGGTAGTGTCGGCGCCAGCCAAGGGCAATGTGCTTCATGTTTTAATCGGCACAAATACGGAGGACCTTGGCAAGGGCAATATTATTTCTAACGCTTCTTGCACGACAAACGCGGCAGGCCCGGTAGCCGCGGTTATGTCCGAAAATCCGGGAGTCGAAAAGGCGCTTCTCACGACCGTGCATGGGTATACTTCAAGCCAGGGATTGGTTGACGGTCCGAACAAAAAACTTGCCCGTGGTCGGGCCGCCGCGCAAAACATTGTGCTCACGACAACCGGCGCCGCCGAAGCAACCAGCAAAGCAATACCGGAACTGGAAGGGCTATTTACCGGTGTTGCTCTGCGGGTGCCGGTTTCCGCCGGTTCAGTGATTGATTTTACTTTTGTCGCGAAGCGGAATGTTACGGCCGAGGAAATAAATGAAATTTTTGAAAAAGCCGCGAAAGCGCTGCGTTGGCAGGGGGTACTTGAGGTGACGCGTGAGCCATTGGTCTCTTCTGATATTTTAAAAACCACAGCCGGAGCAATTGTTGACCTCAATCATACCCGCGTAGTCGGCGGCAACCTCGTCAAAGTTTTTGCTTGGTACGACAATGAATGGGGGTATAGCGCCATGCTATTAAGGGAGGTTTTGGAGATAGGTAAGTTGATAAAATAAAAATGAAAAAGTCTAAGGAAAAAGAAATAACAATGGATAAATTGGCCACGATGGTAGCAGGGGGATTTGCGAGTCAAGATAAGCGTTTTGCGGGTCAGGATAAACGTTTTGACCAACTAGAGCAAGATATGCGCAAAGGTTTTGACCGGGTAGATGAGCGTTTTGAGAAAGTAGACGAACGTTTTGATAAGGTAGATGGACGTTTTGAACAAGTTGATCGTAGATTCGCCCATGTAGAAGCATCGCTTAGCATCATACAGAGGGATGTTGAGGGGATACAGCGAGATATGGCGTATAAAGATGAGATGGAAGATATTATGGCGCGTGTAAAATATGTTGAGATGAAGTTGGGAATTGAGAGTGGAAAATAATGGATTGGCGAGATGTACTAAAAAGGTTGCTAAAAGGTGAAGTTGCCGCGGATGATGAAACGCTGGATAAATATAGCCGCGACGCGAGTATCTTTGAGGTGCGGCCGAAGGCGGTGGTATTTCCCAAAGACGCGGAAGATATAGGGAATCTGGTGAAATTTGTTTCAGAAAACAAAGAAAAGTATCCAGAACTATCTTTGACTCCGCGTTCCGGCGGCACAGATATGACAGGCGGGCCGCTTTCCGAATCCATAGTTGTTGAATTTGATAGATATTTTAATAATATAAAAAATATAGGAGAGGATTCGGCGGTTGTAGAGCCCGGCGTTTATTATAGAGATTTTGAAAAAGAAACACTAAAGAAGAATCTGATTTTTCCGAGCTACCCCGCGAGTAAATCAATCTGCGCATTGGGGGGAATGATAGCCAATAACTCTGGTGGCGAGAAGACATTGCGCTATGGGCAGACAGACAAATATGTCCGTCGCCTAAGGGCCGTTCTTTCCGATGGAAATGAATATGAATTCAAAAAACTGGATGCCGTAGAACTTCAAAAAAAGAAATCGCAGGACGACTTCGAAGGAAGAATTTACCGAAAAATATACGAGCTTACCGAAGATAACTTTGATATAATCCAAAAAGCAAAGCCCAAAGTTTCCAAAAACTCCGCGGGGTATTACCTTTGGAATGTGTGGGATCGGGAACATTTCGATCTTGCCCAGCTTTTTGTGGGCTCGCAGGGGACGCTTGGCATAATCACCGAAGCAGAACTTGGTCTGGTTAAGAAAGAAAAATATTCGCGACTTGTAGTCGTATTTCTCGATGATATCGGAAAAATGGCGGACTTTGTAAATATAGCCCAAAAATACAGACCCGAGAGCCTGGAGACGTTTGATAAAAATACCCTGAAGCTTGCTATCCGCTTTTTGCCTGATATCGCGAAGAAAATAGGGACTGCTAATTTCTTTGCGCTTGTATTTAGTTTTTGGGGAGAGGGGATTGCAATCCTAAAAACCTTTGGACTCCCCAAGTTTGTTATTCTTGTGGAGCTTACGGGGAACGAGCAAGGAGAGATAGATAGCCGCGCGCGAAAGTTACGCGGGGAACTCAAGCCGCTTGGTGTTTATACCAAAGCCGCCAAGGGGGGCATGGACACAGAGAAGTATTGGGTGATGCGGCGCGAGAGTTTTAATCTTTTACGAGACAAAGTAAGGGATAAGAGAGCGACACCATTTATTGATGATATTATTGTTTCACCCGCGCGTATTTCCGAATTTCTTCCAAAACTTTATAATATACTAAAGGAATACAATATTGCCCCAACCCTTGCCGGGCACGCGGGCAGTGGAAATTTTCATATTATTCCTCTTATGGACTTGTCAAGGGAAGAAGAGAGAAAAAAGATACCGGAAGTTGCCGACAAGGTTTATGATCTGGTTTTGAAATATGGCGGGTCTATAACCGCGGAGCATAATGACGGCTTAATCAGAAGTCCGTATCTTGAGAAAATGTACGGCGCGGAGATATACGGACTTTTTAAAAAAGTAAAAGAAATTTTCGATCCAAAAAATATATTTAATCCGGGCAAAAAGGTCGGCGCCGATTTAGATTACGCGATGCGACACATAAAATATTAGAGTTTTCCGCGAGGAGAAGGATATGAGAATATTTTTAGGCACAGATCACGCGGGCTACGAGCTCAAAGAAAAAATCAAGCAGTGGCTCGGCGAATGGGACTATGAATATGAAGACATGGGCGCTTTTGCCTATGACGCGGAGGATGACTACCCTGATTTTATTCGTCCGGTTGCGGAAAAGGTCTCACAGGATCCCAAAAACAATCGCGGCATTGTGCTCGGCGGCTCGGGACAAGGCGAAGCAATGGTGTGTAATCGTTATAAGGGCGTGAGAGCTGCCGTGTACGCGAGTCGGCAGCTAAATTTGGAATTAGTAAAACTGATGCGCGAGCACAACGACTCCAATGTTTTGTCCTTCGGCGCTCGTTTTGTGCCGGAAGAAGACGCAAAGCAGGTCGTAAAACTCTGGCTTGAAACTCCCTTCCCTGGCGATGAGCGCCACAAGCGGCGAATTGCGAAAATTGACAAGACAGTGGCTTGACAAGATTTCTTCTTTGGTCTATACTGGATTCAGTTCCTCAAAACTTAGAGGGACAAGAAAAGACGTGTCGAAGAAGGAGGCATGTCATGGATACGAGGACCCTAAAGGTTTTTCTATCATGCGCATTGGGTGGAGCCGTCGGGGCAGTGATTGCCCTGACCATGCACCCGTACTTTTGGTGGGTGGGCCTGATCTCCGGAGGAGTAGTTGGCTACTTCAGCTATGAATTCCGACAAGTGCGATTGGCCATAAAGGAAGCCCTTGAAGTAGCATGGAATACCGTGAGGTCGCGTAGGATAGGTGCTGTGCTTCTCGTATCCATCGCAGTCGCATCAACGATTGCGTCACTTTGTTATAGCCTGTACGCTACTGGGCTATTTACACGTGCGAATAGCGATGCGTTTACATGGGTGTTCGCTTGGAGTTACGGTGGAGCAATGCTGATGGTGGTATCGTTTGCGTTTGCCGGCAGCTATGCTTTCTACGCCCCACGGCCAAGGGTAAAAAGTTTGGCTGTCGCTGCTTTGGCTCTGACGCCCCTCGGCTTACCTGTAGTAGTGGCAGGCGGTAGCATATACGGTCTTTTCTGGGCTGTCGCGAAGAGCCCGAAGGCCGTGAAATTCTGCGCAGTGTTCACCAAAACCCTGTTTAAGCTCATTCACTCTGATGTGCGGCTGCTCTGCGGAGTGGATGCGGCTATCGGCGCAGGAATCGGCTGGTACTTCAACAGTCCTATAATCGGCGCTCTTGCCGGTGGAGCCATTGGAGTAGCAAACTTCGAAATCCTATCCCGCCGTGTATTGCATCTTGTAAAGAGTAGATAAATAAACGGTTACGCAACAATGCTCCGGCTTCGGCTGGAGCTTTTATATTATACGTAGGTATTTACCACGGGATTTTTTTATTTTCGCCAATATACAAATACTCACGATCGCGAGTATTTGTATATTTACAAAAGTACAGTGTTGTGCTATGATTTGAGTAGTCCCAATTTAATGGCGAGGAGCTAAGGAGGTCGGATAGATGGCACATGAAGTAAGCGACTGGAAGAATCCAAATTGTTCTGTGTCTCTAAAAACGTCCGGACTGTCAAAACGCGAAGGTTTTTCAAGAGAGATCAATGAAAAGTTCGGCGAAGGCGGGGGATTAAACGCAGATTATACAACCGTTGAGGCCGTTGCCAGAGCGGCAAATATTCTCGGGGGAAGAGGATTTCTGTATGGAGAGCAATTTGTTTTCAAGACGAGCGGTATGGGCGAGATCAGCTTTGATTTCTGCGATGCGCATATCCGTTTTGACGCTATTGCCGTGTTTAGAATGGCGGGGGTCTTGTAACAATATCCATCATCATCCATCATCTCGCGCTAATTAATCCCGGTATGTATCCCGGGATTTTTTTGTTGTATACTGAAGATATACCTACTAGAAAAAAATACAGAAAGAGAATATTCGTTCGCTTACTAAGATAAGCGGGGGAAGAAGTTATGCCAGCTTATTTGACATACAATATGTATGAGAATTACAATGGAAGTAAACTATGCTTGACGATAAAGATATACAAAAAATTGTTGAAGCCAATAGAGAAGTTTTTGCGACAAAACAAGATTTAGAATATTTCAGGGACGACATGCGAAAGAGTTTCGCGGATTTGCAATCGGGCGTTGACGGTTATGCCAAGAAGGCCAATGATTATTTCCAGGAGATGGTTATGTTGTCCCACAAAATAGATCGTCACGAAAAATGGATTCAACAACTCGCAGAAAAGCTCGGCGTTAGTTTGGAATACTAATTTTTTTAATCCGTAATTAATCCCGGTATTTATCCCGGGATTTTTTTGTTGCAAAAGAAAAATCCGCCTTGGGCGGATTATCGTAGGACTTTATGATTACCTAAAGGAGGATCTCCACTGTATCGCTTTCGTGTATGTAGCCGGGGCGCAGGACCACTGCCACAAGCCCCCGCAGTCCTACTGCTTGCTCCCGAAATTTTTTTGCGAGGCCGGGGATATCAGGATACCTTGCCTGTATGTTTTTTCCGGGCAAGCCGCAGGGAGTATTTTCTCCTATTACGCAGAGCAAGGTTTCGCGCCCGGGAAATTTTATGGTTGTCCCGCCGGGTAGCTTTGTGAGTCCTTCAATGTTTTTAAATACGAGATTCGCGCCAAGGTCAGGGCCATTTACTTCAGGGACCTCTATGCGCTGTGCAATTTCTGCGAGTTCCGCTTCCGACACGATAGATACTTGTCGGATATTCAGGAGCTCTGTCCTCCTTGGAACGTACGGTTCTCTTGCTCCGGCGGGTTTGGTGCGGCCGTAGTGCCTGTCGCCCTTTACGCCGTCCCACATGCACTCAATTTTGTTTCTCGCCTCCGAAAGCGTAACACCCTTTGGGCCAACAAATACTCCCGAAACAAGCGCATATTCTTTCATAACACAACTCCTTTACTCAAGATACAAAATCTTATTAACAATTTTATATCACATAATTTGAATAAATACTACTATTGGTGAAATAATAAAAAATATACAAATTCTCACGATCGTGAGTATTTGTATATTTACGCCGGAGGATGCATGTGGTATACAATATATGGCATGCAATCTTTATTCTAAAACAGGAGCGTGAGCGATGGACAAAAGAAAGGATATTAATTTTCCGGCATGCGATATAAGTCCCGCCAACTACAGGCGACTTCCGCGGCTAGAGGAACTCCGGTCTGGAGTTACGGGAGGTAGTAAGCTCTTTGACGAGGCGTTGCAAACTCTATCTGGCGGATATCCAGTAGGAGGTCCAGTTCGCTCCGTTACGGATATAATTCGCTCCCTTGCGTATGTGAGCGACGAGGAGATATTTGACGAAGTGCTCTGTAGGCTGCATTTTGACGTAGAGGAGTTTCCCGTGATGTCTCGGGCATGTTATTGGTTGTGGGGTAAGGCGCTTAGCCAGAAGAGGGCGGGGGAGAAGCCAGACCCCTCCTTTGCCGATATATACATTAAGCTTTGCGCGCAGCAGAGGAATGACTTTCGGTATGTTCTGGAGATGTTCTTTCTTGAAGAAGGCGACGAGGATCTTCGTAAAGAGTTCAGAGAAAAAGCAGGGTTTCCGCCAGAGCATTTCACGCAGAGCGATTGGAACCGAATCAAGAAGGCGGATCAGGTTCTTGAAAGAGCGAGGGCAATAGTTCTTGAGCGATGGGGATAAAAGTCAGCTTAATCCCGGTATGTATCCCGGGATTTTTTTGTTGTATACTGAAGTTATGTCAAACTACTCATTCATAGATGGGGTTAACCTTTATAAAGGAATTAGGGAGCTTGGCTGGAAGTTGGACTACAAAAGATTCAGAATTTACCTTAAGGATAAGTACAGTATTAGTAAGGCATATTTGTTTTTGGGATTTCTTTCGAAAAATACGCGAATGTACCAAGACCTTCAGAATTGGGGATATACAATCGTATTCAAGCCGACTATTCCAGCTGGTAACGGAGAAATAAAGGGCAATTGCGATGCTGAACTGGTACTGCAATCTGTAAGTGATTTTTATGAAAAAAACTATAGCAAGGCGGTTTTGGTAACGGGCGATGGGGATTTTTCCTGCCTCGCCTTATTTCTTGCGAATAAAAACGCCTTAGAAACCGTTTTAGCTCCGTGTCGTAAGAAATGCTCTTTTCTGCTCAAGCAGCAGTCTACTGTAAGGATTAGTTTTCTCGAGGAGTTGAAGAACAAATTAGAATATAAAAATACAGCCTAAATGAAAAAGCCCCCGTTGGGGACGGAACCCCAACAGGGTCTTTTTCGTAGTAATCTTACCTTTATTTTACTCCCATTGACTTAAAAAGTCAATACTAGCGGATGTGGATAAGTGGTAGAGGGAAATATGCTAAGACGGGAAAGAAAACAAAGAGATAGAGAAATTATCCCAGCCATCATCGCCAACGATTTTACGGAGCTCAAGGAGAAAGTTGAGCGAGTTAGCCCACACGTGAAATGGGTGCAGATTGATGTTATGGACGGCAAGTTTGTTCCAAATACTTCCTGGAATAGGCCAGAGGACCTAGCGTCTCTTAAGTCAGAGGCGCTTTTTGAGGCGCACTTGATGATATTGGAGCCGGAAAGGTATGTGGAGAAGTGGATTGACGCAGGCATAAAACGGATTATTTTTCATATTGAAGCAACATCGGATCCGCGCGCGATAATAAAAATTTGCAGGGATCAGAAAGTGGAAGTAGGCATTGCTATAAATCCCGAAACTCCCGCCGATCAGGCCGGGTCGTTTGCGGAGTCTATAGATATGATACTTGTTCTTGGCGTTACCCCCGGCTTTGGCGGGCAAGAATTTAAGCCAAGCGTTTTAGAAAAAATCAAAGCATTGCGCCGTTCCCACCCCTATCTTACAATAGGAGTAGATGGCGGCATGACCCCCGCGACCGCAAAGCTTGTGATAGCCGCCGGGGCAAATGTGATTGCGGCAGGGTCGTATATATTTGAATGCAAGGATACTAAGGTGGCGATTGAGGAATTAAAAAACGCATGGCAATCCTAACGTTGCACGACGACAAACTAAAAGAACTTGAGGAAAAGGCGAATGATATTCGCAAGGATCTTATTGAGATGCTGGTTGAGGCGGGATCCGGGCATTCCGCGGGGCCTTTAGATATGGCAGATGTAATGACCTGCATGTATTTTCATGTGTTAAATCACGATCCAAAGAATCCGTACTTTGAAGATAGGGATAGACTGGTCCTCTCCAACGGCCACATTTGCCCAATTTTATATGTTGTCTTAGCGCATGCGGGATACTTCCCAAAGAAAGAACTTAAAACCCTGCGAAAATTAGGCACTCGTCTTCAGGGTCATCCGCACAGGCCGTCGCTTCCGGGGCTTGAGGTAACTTCGGGGCCTCTTGGCTCTGGACTCGGGCAGGCCGCGGGCATGGCAAAAGTTGCTTTGATGGATAACAAAAAGTGGCGCGTGTATTGTATGATGTCTGACGGCGAACATGACGCGGGCAACACTTGGGAGGTCGTGATGTTTGCGGGCAAAAATAAACTTCATAACCTTACCGCGATTATGGATCGCAACAATATTCAGATAGACGGCTATACCGAGGATATTATGCCCCTTGAGCCGTTGCGTGAAAAGTACGAGGCGTTTAACTGGCATGTTATAGATGTCGATGGCCACAATATGCGGCAAGTTGTGGACGCGTGCCGCGAGGCCGAGGCAATATACGAGAAGCCGGTGATGATAATTGCCCATACGATACCGGGGAAAGGAGTAAGTTATATGGAGGGCAAATTCGAATGGCACGGGAAGACTCCAAAACCCGGGGAAGAAGAAAAAATAGCGCTGTCAGATTTAAGAACTCTAGGAGGAAAGATTGAAAGTGAACATGAGTAGCGCCTGTAAAATTTTTATTTCAGTGGGTATGTGCAGTTTGAGTTTTGTACTTTTCCATTTTGCTTTCGCCGAAGTATCTGGTAATCGTCCTCCGGTCCTTGAACCGATCGGAAATAAAACAATCGAAGTTGGAGAAGAGTTCGCGTTCATTGTGTACGCCGAAGATCCGGATGGCGATTTTGTTTCCTATAAACTATCTATCTTGCCTCCAGGCGCCACATTTAAGGAGTTTAGGGGGGTGGGCAAGATTTACTATATTTTTCGATGGACCCCCCAATATGCACAGCGCGGTACCCGTTCCGTCACATTTTTCGCGGAAGATTCTAACGGAACGGCGGATATTGAAACCATTGAACTTGTCGTAAAGGAAGCCACGCGAAATACTGATGTGATAGCTCCGTTTATCAGCGATGTTGACTTAATTGATAGGACAGGAAATTCCGCGACAATTTCCTGGTCCACAAATGAACCTGCCGTGGGAAGAATAGAGTACGGGACATCTTCGAAGTACGGAGAACTCTCAAGCTTTACAGATGATTTCGCGCTGACATCCCGTAAGACGATTAAAAATTTGAAACCCGGAACCTTGTATCGATATAGAGTTGCGGCTAAAGATAAGACAGGGAATGCGTCTTTCTCCGGAGAAAAGTCGTTTTCTACTGTTTCTGTTGAGGCGATCGCCGAGGCGGAACTCCGGATTAGAATTGCCAGCTCAAAGCTCGTAAGTGCCAAGGGAGATACGCGCGTATACTATATTACTGACAGCGGGTTGAAAAAATGGATACGAAACGAGGAAATATTTCGTTCATACAAAAATAACAAATGGGAAAATGTAGTGGTTGTATCTCCGGGAGATTTAGAGATATATCCCGATGTTAGCTTAATCCGGCACAGAGATGACAAAAAAGTGTACAGGATTGAGGGGAATACAAAAAGATGGATAAAAACAGCCGCGGCGTTCACCGGCTTGGGGTATAAGTGGAATGAGGTTCTCGCTATAAATAAGACCGAATTTGATTTTTACGCGGAAGGTTCCCCCATTGAGTAATTTTAAGACAAAAAACTAAGATGAAAGAAAAATTATATCTTTGCGACAATATTTTTGACGAAGACAAAATAGAAAAAGTAAAAACCCGCGATGGTTACGGCAAGGGTTTAGTTGAAGCGGGCAAGATATACCCGAATGTTGTTGTGCTTTGCGCCGATTTGAGCGAGTCAACGAGATCCCAATGGTTCCAGGAAAAGTTCCCGGAGAGATTTATTGAGGTTGGCGTGGCGGAGCAGGGTATGGCAACTATCGCATCGGGCATGGCCGCGGCCGGCAAGATCGCGTTTATGTCTTCGTACGCGGTTTTTTCTCCCGGAAGAAATAATGAGCAGATACGGACTACTATAAGCTACAATAGTTGGGAAGCTGAACCGGGAAGGGAAATAAACGTGAAGATCGCAGGCGCGCACGCGGGGATTTCTGTCGGTTCGGATGGAGCAACGCATCAAGCGCTTGAGGATATTGCTTTGATGCGCGCGCATCCCGGGATGACGGTGGTTGTGCCCGCGGATGTTCACGAAACACAGAAAGCTACAGTTGCCGTAGCCGAGCGCCCAGGCCCCTGCTATATCCGTTTCGGCAGGGCGGATTATCCCGTATTTACCACGGAGAAAACTCCATTTGAAATAGGCAAGGCATACGTAATAATCGAGGGAAAAGACGTGACAATCGCCGCGTGCGGGCCGTTGGTATATAAAGCAATTATCGCGGCAAAGCAACTCAAAGACGAAGATGGCATAGAATGCGAAGTTATAAATAATCATACAATAAAGCCCCTTGATGGCGGGACACTTCTTGCTTCCGTACAAAAAACAGGCTGTTTGATAACCGCCGAAGAACATCAGGTGATGGGGGGTATGGGTTCTGCGATTTGCGAATTTCTTTCAAAAAATCATCCGGTCCCCCAAGAGTTTATTGGCGTACAGGACAGATTTGGAGAATCCGGAAACCCCGATGAGTTATTCGAGGCGTTTGGGATGGGAGTTTCGCATATTAAAGAGGCAGTTAAGAAAGCAGTAAAAAGAAAATAATGTACGACGTAATCACAATCGGTTCCGCGACTCGCGATGTATTTATAGAGCCCGAGGAGGGAATTCGCGATAAAGGCAAAAAATATAAAACCGGAGAGGGGATCTGTTTTAGTTTAGGCTCAAAAATTGATATCCCCAAAATTTATTTTAGGACTGGCGGTAGCGCGGTAAATGCGGCAATAACCTTTTTAAATCAAGGATTGAAGGCGGCTTGTCTTTGCAAGGTCGGGAGAGACTCAAGGGGAAGGTCGATTATAAAAAGATTGGAAAAAGCAGGCGTATCTACGAGTTTCGTTATAAGGGACAAGAAATATTCTACTGCCTACTCCCTTATAATGGTTGCCGCAGGATCAAGAACTATTTTTGTGCATCGGGGAGCCACCGAACATCTTTGTTGCGACGAGCCGATACCATACGATAAACTTAAAAACGCAAAATGGTTTTACATCACAAATCTTGGCGGGGAAAGCGCGAAGATATTTCTCCCGCTTATTGATTTTGCGCACAAAAATTCCATAAAGATTGCGCTGAACCCCGGTAAGGCGCAATTAAAACTGGGCAAGGAATTGATCCCCGCCCTCGAAAAAATTGATATACTCATACTTAATCAGGAAGAGGCGTCGTATCTTACGGATGTTCACTTTGAAAACGAGAAAGAGATTTTTCAAAAATTAGACAAATGGGTTAAGGGATTGGCTGTGATGACCAAAGGCCCCGATGGTTTTACCGCTTGCGATAACAAAAATATTTATTCGGGGGGCATTCTCAAAGAGCCCGTATATTTTGATAGAACGGGCGCGGGCGACGCGTTTGGGTCCGGGTTGGTTTCGGCGATTATACAAGGGAGGAGCGTGGAAGAGGCGCTTCAGCTTGCCTCCGCGAACGCCACGGGGGTCTTGGGAGAATGGGGCGCGAATCACGGCCTGCTTTCGAGCGCAGATGACATGTATAAGTTTGGGAAGTTAAAAATAAGTAAAAAAGTTTGTTACCAATGAACAAGTTATATCGGCTCCTGCGCATGAGCGATGATTCCCTGCTTCTCGACCTTGATAAAAAAATGTCCGTAATTTCGGGCAAGCGGGGAGTTATACAAAAAATAGAAGAGGAAAATGACTGGCGGATAGAAAGCGCCTTGCGCCGTTTTGGCTTTGGCGATGGGATGAAGGCCGATGACGTATACGGCGTTCTCTTAGAGCATTTAAAGAAAGGCGAAAAGCAACTGGATATCTTTTTGGGAGACAGCAAAAATGAAGAGTTTCATAATTTTCAGGAACTTTTGAAACGGGGCATGGAGCTGATGAAGCCGAAGAAGCTTTGGGTTTTAAAGAAAGAAAAATTTAGAGAAATTATTGAGCAGTCGCCCCCGCCAAACATAATGAAAAAGTTTGGCTACAAGGATGGCAAAGAACTTTTTGACAACGAGCGCCTGGAGGAAATCGCGAGCTCTCTCCGATTTATGGAAAGCTCCCAGTGGATGCACGAGACATTTGACAAGGCCTATTCGTCGCTCTCACCCGATGACTTCGAAGAACGTGACGCTGAAGCAATACTGCTTTCCGGCAAGTGGCTCGATGAGGCGCTGAAGTTTGTGGAGAAAAAACACCACAATCTTAGCCACCTGAAAGAGCTCGGTTTGATATTTGTGATTCCCATAAAACTCAATAAACCCGGGGAGCTGATGAGGGTATTTATACTTTACTTGCATTACCTATATGAGGTACAGTTTTATTCGGACCTTTTCAGGGGCATCAAGGATGACAAAGGAGATTTTGCAAAGGGAGTTATATCCTTGCTGCGCGGCGACATACTAGACAAGGCGCCAGAGGCTCCGGAGGGCGCGTTCAACTGGCTTATCGTGCAAAGATACCTTGCCAAGGAGGACGAATGGGAGAAGCGCCTGTTTGTGCCGCATGTTAACCCTGAGGCAATACATTGGCGCGTGGCAGAAAAATCAATCGCGAGGATAGGAGAGAAGGACTTGGCGCTTACGCTTGAGACATGGGTGGATTTGGACTGGGTGGGCGGTTACTTCCCCAATGAACACGGCGAGGAACTCATAAGCTTTGATTTGATAGATATGGTAATGTCCCTTGTCGATGAAAAATACATCTCAAAATATCTTTACCATCAGCAGGAGGCGTTATGGAATAGGATTTTCGAAGGATATATGGGGGATGGGGTTAAACTGGAGGAGCTGATAAAAGAGAATTTATTGAGGGGGTATATAGCCCTGCCATAGGCAGGAATTTCTAATTTTTAATTTCTAATGACTAAACTAAAAGATTTATTAAAAGAAGCATCACACAAATCATATGCCTTGGGGCACTTTAATTTTTCCACCCTCGGTATTTTGCGGGCAATCGTGCGGGCGTGCGAGAATCTCAAATCGCCTGTTTTTGTCGGCACTTCCCAGGGCGAGGCGGAATATGTGGGTTATAAACATGCGGCGGCGTTGGTGCGGGTATTTCGAGAGGAAACAGGACTCCCTATATTTTTAAACGCGGATCATCACAAAACTTTCGCGAGCGCTAAAATCGCGATTGACGCGGGATACGACTCCGTGCAGATTGACGAGGCAGCGTTTTCGCTTGAGGATAACATAAAAACGAGTAAGCAAGTCGTAGAATACGCAAAGAGCGTAAATGCTGATATATCGGTTGAGGGGGGCCTTGGCTATATCCGGGGCTCATCAGAATTGCATAAGGAAAAAATTGAAGTAAAGCCGGAAGATATGACAACACCGGAACAGGCGAGTCGGTTTGTGGAGGAAACTGGCGTTGATCGGCTCGCTATTGTGTTTGGAAATATACACGGGATTTCCCTGGTGGGCAATCCTCGTCTTGACATTGAGCGCCTCAAGGCCGTGCATGAAGCAATTTCGGACGTACCCCTGACTCTTCATGGGGGATCCGGCATAAACGACGAAGACATAAGAGCGACACTTTCACATGGCATGAGTAATATTCACGTAAATACTGAAATACGCGTAGCGTACACGAATGCTTTGCGAGGTACGCTCGAGAAAAATCCGGACGAGACCACGCCCTATAAATACCTGGATTCCGCGGACAAAGCGGCGCAAAAGCTTGTGGAAGAAAAATTGCGATTATTCGGGGCAGTTGATATAATATAACCCAAGGATATTAAGGGGGCGATTGAGGAATTAAGAAATAAAGCAAATATAATTTAGGTAACACTATCGTGAACAAAAAGGACCTCTCGCACATTAAAGATATAGTGATTGAAGCGCTCGAACCTTTTGCAAATGCCGTTCAAGGCGATTTCAATCTGATAGGTAAAAGATTTGACCGGATGGGCAAAAGATTTGATGTGATGGAAGGCAAGATGGATAAGATGGGGCAGGGCATAGAGGAAGTAAAAAGTCAGCTTTGGAAACTCGAGCGGCGAGTTTTTTCAATCGAAGAAATACTTACCGAGCACGGTAGGGAATTACGCAAGCATACAAGGGAATTACAGAAGATTTGGAAAGAACTGAAGGTTCTTAAGATTCAAAACGAAAACAAAGTTGACATAGCGCAAGTTATTACTCTGGAGAAACGTGTCGGTGCTCTTGAGGCAAAAATTGGATAAATATGTTCTAACCTTGCCATTTTATTTTTAGCGTGCTATTATCTTTATCATGATTATGAAAAAAGGACACCACGCGCGAGACCCAAAATTCCTTGGCAATTGTCCGATATGCAGCAATAAATTTAACCCATCCTGCGCTTCTCAAATTGAGAAAGCCGAGTCCGTGGAGACGCTGTATGTGGAATGTAAGACCTGCGGAAGCTCGGTGGTCCTCGGGGTCGTAAAGTCCATACCCGGCCTCGTAACAACCATTGGCATGATTACCGATATGAAAGAGGACGATATTGAGCGTTTGAGAAACATGCCCCCTATTAGTTTAGATGACGTATTGGAAATGCATAAATATTTAGAAAGTAAATAATTAAACAATTTATAGTGAGCTTGTCGAACTATGTTATCCTTGAAGGTTAAAATTAGAACGGACTTGGGGAAGAAGAATAAAAAATTACGAAGGGAAAATCAATTGCCCGGTGTTTTGTATGGAAGAAAAATCAAAAGCACGCCTGTTTCTATCGGGTATAAAGAATTTGAAAAAGTATATGGAGAAGCTCGCGAAAATACGCTTGTTTCACTTGAGATTACTGAAGGCGTGGGAAGCACTGTGGGCGTTCCAAAGGAGAATGTTGTTTTAATCCGCGACGCCATCCGGCATCCGCTGCGAGATTCATTCATTCACGTGGATTTTTATCAGGTGCCCATGGATGAAGAAATTAAAATTGCAATACCGCTTGTTTTTATAAATGAGGCGCCGGCAGTGAAAGACGAAGGCGCGGTATTGGAGCGTAACATTTATGATCTTGAAGTAAGCGCGCTTCCCAAAGATCTGCCGCGCGAAATCACGGTAGATCTTTCGCGGCTTGCGCACCTTGATGACGCGATATTTATTAAAGATTTGACGGTTCCCGCGGGAGTAAAAATCGAGGCAGAGGGAGACGTTGTCGTTGCTCAAGTTTCCGCGCCCGAGGAGGAAGAAGTAACGGAGCAGGCAGCAGAAGAAGTGGCTCCCAAAGATATAAAGACCGAAGGCGAAGAGAAGAGGGAAGAAGCGGCGAAAGAAGCAGTCGAGGAGCAAAATCTCTAATTAGTATGAGTATAAAACTTTTTTTTACACTCGTTGTGCTTGGAGTTTCGGTGGGTTACACTTTTTCCTTCGCGCAAATTGAAGAGAATGGCGCAGACGCTATCGGCAGGAGGGAAGAGCTTAAATCCGAAATGTACAAGATCCAGCAGGAAATAACGGTTTATAAAGAAGAGATAAAACAAAAACAAGGCGACGAAAAAACTCTCGCGCGTGAACTTTCCATACTCGAAAAGCAGATTAAAAAAATGCAGCTTGAGCTTGCCCAAACGGCTCTGGCGATTCGCTCCACAGAACTTTCGATAGGGGCAAATAATATTAAAATCGAGGATTTCTCTAAAAAGATTGAGCGCGAAAAATTAGTGATATCCGAGATTATGCGGGCTATTTACGAGGAGGATTCAAGGGGTATCGTAGAGCTTATTATGTCCTCCGGGGACCTTTCGGATTTTTTCGAACATCAGAAGTTTCTCGAAAATATTCAGGTATCTTTGCATCTCGCGCTTCAAAATATAAAACAGTCAAAGGCAAATATTGAGAGCGAGCAAGGAGAACTTGAAGAAGAGAGGGAGACACAAAATGAGTTAAAGGCGCTGCAAGAGGCCCAGCGGATTGATGTAACTCAAAAAAAGTCTAGAAATAGCGCTCTTCTTAATTTTACACGGGAGCAGAAGAAAGAATTCGAGAGAATCGTAAGCGAGAAAGAGCGTGATATTGAACAAATCCGCAATAAGATATTTTTGCTCGAAGGAGTCGGCATCTCGATGCCGCTTCATGAGGCATATAAGATAGCAAAATTAGCTTCCAGCAAAACTTTAGTACGGCCCGCGTTTTTACTCGCGGTTTTAAAACAAGAATCCAGTTGGGGCAAAAATGTGGGGCAGTGTTTTCTTGTGGATCCAAAAACTGGGTCCGGAAAAGGGAAGAATACCGGCGCTATTTACCCGCGAACCATGAAAGCGTCAAGGGACGTAGAGCCGTTTCTTGCAATCACAAAAGAGCTTGGCCGTGATCCGTATAACACCCTTGTCTCCTGCCCGCATCAGGATTATGGTTATGGGGGGGCTATGGGGCCTGCCCAGTTTATTCCTTCAACGTGGGCGGCATTCAAAGATCGGTTGGCGGATTTATTGGGGCATGTCCCAGATCCTTGGGATTTAAATGATGCTTTTACGGCGTCTGCTCTGAAGCTAGCAAATGGCGGCGCTACGGCTGGGACTCCCGACGCGGAGTGGAAAGCCGCGATGATGTATTACGCGGGTTCGCGCTGGAACAATCCAGTTTATTCTTTTTACGGCGATAGCGTCATGGAAATAGCCGCGGCGAT
The DNA here is from genome assembly GCA_964374025.1 of uncultured Candidatus Saccharibacteria bacterium. Classification (GTDB taxonomy): domain Bacteria; phylum Patescibacteriota; class Minisyncoccia; order Spechtbacterales; family HO2-43-30; genus JBASTI01. Next base: position 4,012 of record CAYJWU010000002.1, on the reverse strand, counting down.
ACAGGAAGAAATAAACACTATAGGCGAGTAACAATTCTAAAACCCCCCCGCAACTGCGGGGGGGTTTTAGAATTGTTATGAGTTATTTCTCTCATTATGATGTGTATTGCTTCAAGTTTTCAATTTGCCATTCTTCAAGGCCCTCGGATTTCTCAACCGCTTCCCTTAAAAGATCTTTGGAAAATGAAATTTTTTGGTCTACTTCAAGGAATTCGGAACCGATTTTATTCTGTACGTAATCCTCCGCGTATATTTTCTGCTCCGCGCTAAGGGTTTTGCCGGATTCGGCAAGGTAATCCTTGATGGCGCTTCGCGCAAGATGCGTGATGCCGTCTCCGCGCGAGGCGGTTTTCGTGATCGAATCCTCATTTACTTCGTTTTCTTCATCGGAAAATATTACTTCGCCGCCTTCATTTATTTTTATATCAAGTACATTGACGGGGACATCATTTTCACCCAAAGTTGCGGCATCCTTGTCGGAACTTTGTACCACGGCCGGCACATTCTCGGCACTATTTCTATTCGTAAGATATGAACCACCCATAAATAGAAGGGCTATTGCCGCAAAAATCAGAAGTTTTTTATTGCGCGAGCGGGCAAATTCGCTAAGTTTAGCCCCCCAGCCATTTGATTTCGCCGCTTCGATACGTTCTCTTACGTTCTCTTGGACTGGGATGTTTCCAAATTGCGGGAAGGGTGCTTGTTCTGATGAAAATTGGTTGGCTCTGAAATCTGAAGCCTTAGAATCCGAATTGTCATATCCGGTAAATGGATTTGTTCTGTCCTCTGTCTCAAAAGAATTCATGTTTAATTAGTGAATGTTAATTTTCTAATTCAAGACCTTTCCCTCCTTATGTATTATGTTGTTAAGGTGCTTATTATTTGATCTATCTCTCCATCCATAATCCGTTTAATATTGCTCCAATTCTTGCCGATCCTATGGTCCGTAACTCTGTCCTGCGGGAAATTATAGGTTCGTATCTTTTCGCTGCGCTCCCCGCTTCCTATTTGTTGTTTTCTAAGGTCTCCCCGGGCTTTTAACTCTTCCTCTTGTTTCATCAAAAGAAGGCGAGAGCGGAGTATTGTCATCGCAAGCTCCCTATTCTCTTGCTGAACGCGGCCTTCTTGAGAGGATACCACGATTCCGGACGGTATGTGGGTTATTCGTACCGCGGATGATGTTTTGTTTACATTCTGGCCGCCGGGTCCGGAAGCGCGGAAGGTGTCTACACGCATATCTTCAGGCTTAATCTCCATGTCGAGGGGCGTTGCTTTTGGTAGAACCGCGACAGACACTGTTGAGGTATGAATTCTGCCGCTTTTTTCGGTGTCCGGAATCCGTTGAACCCTATGCACGCCGCTTTCATTCCGTAATTTCTCCAAAGAATTTTTACCGGATATTTCAAGGATAATTTCTCTGATTCCTCCGAGTTCGGTTCTATGAGAAGTTAATATTTTTGCTTTCCAACCTGTTTTTTCCGCGTACCTTGAGTACATGCGGTATAGTTCTTGGGCAAAAAGAGAGGACTCGCCGCCTCCGGCTCCCGCGCGTATCTCCAATATAGCGTTGTCACCCTTCGAAGCAAGATTGACGGGTTTTGAAAACGATTGAGTGTAGGGCATATTCACGTCAAAAATTATTTTTTCTTTTTTGCCATCCTTTCCCTGAATTTTTCAACTTGGCTTCCGCGCATTTTGCCTTTTTCGTCGCCCGTATAAAAAGGATGACAGGCACTACAAACCTCCACCTCTATATTTTCCTTGGTGGATCCTACGCGAAAGTTGTTTCCGCAGGAACACTTTACCTTCGCGTCTTTATAATATTGTGGATGAATGTCTTTTTTCATTTATGTATATCTTAGCAAATGGAGATAACTATTGCAAGGGATTGGGTTATTTGGTATACTGGGCGCTATGGAAGATCAAAAAATATCACAACCGGCGGATGTTGCGAACGTTGCGGAGAATAACGTGGCTCTCGATGACATTGATCCTGAAATCAAAGAAATGCTGGAAAATGCCTTGCATTTCGGACGCAGAAAGACAAGGCAGCACCCGAAAATGAAGCCATATATTTTTGGCATTCGCAATAATGTCAGTATCATAGATCTAGAGCAGACAAAAGCTAAACTTGCGGCGGCCCTTGTATACTTAAAAGATGCGGCTCTCGGCGGCAAAATCATACTTTTTGTGGATACGAGGCCCTCAACGCGGGAAGAAACCCGCAAAGTCGCGCAGGCCCTTGGCATGCCCTACGTGGTGGAACGTTGGTCCGGGGGCACTATAACGAACTGGAAGACAATATCTTCCCGCATAGAATATCTCTTGAATCTCGAGGCGAAGATGAAGTCGGAAGAATGGGAGAAATACACAAAAAAAGAGCGGCATGATATGGAAGAAGAAGTTCGGAAGCTCAATATTTTTTGGAGCGGCGTGAAGAGCATGACCAATTTGCCCGATGCGATGTTTGTGGTAGATATGAAGGAAAACCAGCTTGCCGTAAAAGAAGCGCGCAAGAAGGGCATAAAAGTTGTCGCGATTGCCGATACCAATGTGGATCCGGAAGATGCGGATTTTCCAATACCGGCGAATGATGACGCGCTCTCTTCCGTAAAATACATACTCAATAAAGTAAAAGGGGCAATAATGGAGGGGAAAAATCAAAAATAATATGATTAATGCTAATAAGGTTCAGGAACTTCGTCGGATGACAAATTGCGGCATGATGGAATGTAAAAATGCGCTTGAAGAATCGGGCGGGGACATGGAGGAGGCGGCTCTGATCTTGCGTAAAAGCGGAGCGGCAAAAGCCGTAAAAAAATCTGAACGCACCGCGGATCAAGGATTGGTTGCTTCATACATTCACGCGGGCGGGAAAGTGGGCGTGCTTTTGAAACTCAATTGTGAGACTGATTTTGTGGCAAAAAATGATATGTTTGGGCAACTTGCGCATGATTTGGCGCTTCATATCGCCGGGATCAATCCCTTGTATATTAGCGTAGATGATATCCCGCAGGAGGTAAGAGAGAATGAAAGGCGTATTTATACGGAACAGTTTTCCGGATCAGGGAAGCCCAAGGAGATTATTGATAAAATCATTGAGGGCAAAATGCAAACTTACGCGGCAGAGGTGGCGCTGCTTGAACAGCCCTTTGTGAAAGATCAGGATAAAAAGATAAAAGACATAATTAATGAGTATATTGCTAAATTAGGCGAAAACATAAAGGTAGCAGGATTTGTAAGGTATGAGATATAACATATACTTACCGAATTTATGATATATTTAATCGCATTCGCAATTATAATATTTAGTTTGAGCGGCGCGCTTTATATAGTTATCAGAAAAGTGCGCTCCTTGTCCGAGGCAGGAAAAGACAGCTTGGTGTATCCTGATTTCGGCGGCCAAGTCGAGCTTGAGGCCGACCAATCTCCAGCGGATTCAAAAGGCGAAGTTAAGGCAGGGAGCAATTTTTTTATCTTCATGGAGAAGTTTTTCCGAAAAGTGCGCGTAAAGGTGATGAAGATAGAAAACTGGCTCGCGGGCATGTCGAGCCGTCTTCATGAAAGGGGGTTGAAGGGGAAAATATCCGCCTCACAAAACGCGGACGCAAATACCGAGTTATCTGGGAAGCCGCAAGAAAGTAAGGAGAATATGGGATCCTTCGTGGCACTAAACGATAAGGACGGGGAGTTTGACGAGCAATATTGGCTCGGTATAGTAAAGGAGGAGCCCGAAAGCGCTTATCCGTATAAAAAACTCGGCGAAATATATCTCGCGCGTGAAGATTTTCACGAAGCAAGATCTTCGTTTAAGTACGCCTTAAAACTAGATCCCGCTGACAAGGAAGCAGTCGCAAAGCTTGTGGAATTAAGGGGCAAGCGGACACGCAAAAAGTAACGCGCCAGCGTAGTTCAGTGGCAGAACGACTGTTTTGTAAACAGTAAGTCGGGTGTTCGATTCACCCCGCTGGCTTAGTAAAAATAAACGGGCGGTTCGCATAGCGGCAATTGC
>CAYJWU010000001.1:64844-78623 GCA_964374025.1 uncultured Candidatus Saccharibacteria bacterium | reverse complement strand
CGAAACTTTGGGGCGTGTATAATACAATGTATAACGTGTCGAAACTATACGTTGGTTATACTTTATATTTTCAGCCAAAGGCTGATCCGCCCTTGGCGGAAATTTGACCCTTTTCTAAAGGAGGGTCTTTTATTTACTATTAATTAGTAAAAAGTAAAAAATATATGTCTTATATATATGAAAATTCTGTGAGTAAGAATATTTTAGCATGGTTCACAACCGTATCCGTGCTTCTTTGGTCGCTCGGCGTGCCATTGGGAGTTTTGTTGCCCCTGAATAATGCGTTTGCTTCGGCGCCCTTATTTGCGGCAGCAAATCTTAAATGGAAGTCCACCTCAACAAAGGTTTTGATAGATTTCCCGCAGCCCGTGTTTAACTCCACCACTAAACAGTGGGGTCCTCCGGGAAAGCTTGACGCAGCCGACTTTACGATTTCAGGTACCGGCGCCCCCGCGCTTTCAAGCGTTGCGCACGACGGAGGGAGCCGATATGCGGTATTGACTTTTGCGAGCGCGCCTCCCTCGGCAACAACTATTGCCTGCGCCGCGACATCTATTTATGACGAAGGAGTTGGAGGAACTACTCCCGTGGCCTGCAGCGGATCATCAGTTACTTTGAGCGCTGTTACGGAGGATACCACCGCGCCAACCGTTTCAACTGTTAATGTGTGGGGCAAGAACAGCTTCGAAGTCCGATTCTCGGAGCAGGTTGATTCTACTACGGCAGGCAGCCGCGCGAACTACAAGTTGACTACGGCTGCCACAACCGACGCGTACGACGGCGCGGCGACGCTTCTTACGCAAGACGGAACTGTGCAGGACGCGTATATCTGGGTGCAGGCATGGGATCCGTCTATCGTAATGTTTGACGTCTGGGACGCGACTATCGCAAACAACGATACTCTCGCTATTACAACTGCTGTTACGGATATTTTTGGTAATGCCGTAGCAAGTCAGATTAATCAGGCGCTTCTCTTTGCCGCGACTGGCGCGGGTACGAGCGCAGTGACTTCTCCTCAAATAGAAAGTGTATTTTTGGTAAACTCAACAACTATTGATATTGTTTTTTCCAAAGCGATGAACGCGAGCACGACAAATGTGGCGTCGTTTTACACCCTGACAACTGCGGCTGCCGACAATCAGGCGATTACGAGTGCTACGCTTCAAGCCAACACGAAAGTTGTGCGAGTTGTCGCGTCGGGCGCTACAATTGTCGCGACTGATTTTATGACAAATCCAAACGCGACTCCCGATACTATCAAGGTTTGTACGGCCTTTTGTCCAAATGGAGGGCCGAAGAGTACTGACAACAATACTCAAACGACTGAATGGGATCGGTTTATAGAGCCGGCTCCGAGCCCGAAAGTGGATCATATAAATATCGCGACAAACGGAGATGTGCGAATTTTCACAAAAACCGTGGTTGATCCTGCGACTGTACAGACGACCGACTTTGCGTTCAAGCGGGCGGGATCCGCGATTTCAGGCCTTACGGTTTCTGACGCCTATCTTGATTGGGATAAACGGACAATTATAGTGCGCACAACGGGCACCGCGATTGATGACGGAATTGCCTCGACAGCCGAAACGCTTGAAATATTAACCACAAATAATATTGGACCTGCCGACATTTTTGGCACGGAGCTTATCGCAAGCACCGGCAACATTCCATGCGCCGCAGGTTCGGGCATTATAGATTGCGCGATTGATACTTCAAAACCCTTGATAACAAAAGCAGTGCATACGGATGTGAACACTAACGGCATCATTGATAAGCTAGACACCGTAGATATTTACTTTTCCGAGAACATAGAAAGATTCTCTGCTTTCAGCCCGTGGGACTTTGAGCTTGTCTACGGGGCAAACTGCGCGGTCACAAAGCCAACAGATTCCCGCGCAAATTGCAGCTGGGGATACTGGGGAGATGGCGCTACTTTGAACTGGGACTTGCCGACTACCGCGAATACAAACGTTAGAGTAACTGTCGGTGCCTTTCCCGACGTAAAAGCCGGGTATAAAGTAGTGCCTTGGAGCGACACGTATGGGTCTGGAGGCGTGCGCGGACAAGACGGCAACAATATCGGCAACATCGGGATTATAGCAGTTTCAGACACAAGCGCGCCAACTATCTTAAGTATTCGTCTTCTTGATATAGGCGCGGGGAATGTTGGGGCGCTCGGCACAAGAGATCAGATTTTGCTTACTTTCTCCGAAGCAATGGACCAGACAACTATTACTTCTACTACGACCCTAGCGCTCAATCTCAATAGCTGGGGCAACTCTACAACTAGCTGGGCGGGCGATGGAAAATCACTTACGATTTATATCGCATCTGGCTCAACAGCAGCCACTGGAAATATTATTGACCCCGCTAGCACAGTTACAGACCTTAATGGCAACGCAGTGCCCGCCTCTGGCCCCGGCAGCACAGCAACAATTCCGACCCTAGGCACCGGGCCGACATTGGTGACGGGCGCCGGCGGCTCCGCGGGCGGACTTAAGCTATATCTTAAATTTAGCGAAGCAATAGCAAATACAACTCAAGCTTACCCGGGAGTACGAAAAACTCTGCCAAATAACTTTGCAACTGTGGCGGCGGCTCTGGCATCTGCAAGCTTTGCTTTCACCGGAACTGCTCAACCGAACAAGATTAACTTTATCTCGGCTGACGGAAAAGAAGTTATTTTGAATATGAGCGCAGCTGTGGTAGGCGGAAATACTCTTAATCTAACCGGCGGAGCGATAGTTGGAAGTACCACTGGCGCGCTTTCAACTGTCAACAACACTCTTACAAACCTTTCTGTCGGGCTTTCGGACACAACCGGCCCTACAATTACTTCGCTTAAGCCGGTTACTGCTGGAACAACCACCTTTGACCCGTCAAAAGTTTCTACGAATGTTGTTTCCGGTGATAAGATTATTGTTGAGTTCTCTGAATCGGTTGATCCCGGCAGTTTCTTTAATCTTGCAAGCCAAAACGCTCCTGTGCTGGCCCTTGATACCGCGCTTCCCATAACGGCGGGAACAGGCGCTTGCGGAACAAGCTGTACATGGGGCGATGGAGCAAGCGTGACCCTGTTGACACACGGAGCGATTGCAAACGGAAAAGCGGAGATTACTCTTGGAGTTCCGGGCACGGGCAAGACTCTTATCGCAAACGGCAATCTAGTCGCGCCAACCGGCATCACCGACTATGTGGGCAACGCGGGCGCGGGAACCCCCGCCTCCATGAACACAACTCCGCCTAGTTTGGTATCAATTAAGTATACTGACAGAAGTACGAACGCAATTGTGGATAAGTATGATACTGTTGCCTTCACTTTTAACACCGCTATGGACGCGTCTGTCGCGGACTTTGGGGCAAATACCGATTCTGCTCTATGGGTAGAGACATGCACCAATACCGGCTGCACTAAAAAAACATGGGGTAGCTCCGCTACGACCACGTGGAGCAATTCCAATAAAACTCTTGCCGTAACCCTAGGCACATCCCCGACAATCGCGGCAGGCAATCAGGTGTGGTTTGAGCATATGTTTATAAAGACGGCAAGCTTCGGCAGTATCTTCCGTCCGGGTATTCTTGACTTCTCGGGTCCGGTATTGAGCTCCGCGCAGGTAAATGACGTAAATAGTTCCGGCACTCTTAATGTTGGAGATGTTGTACTGTTCAGATTCAGCGAAGAGATGGACCAGACAACGGTTAATGCCTCAAACCTAGATACTCGGATGCTCGCATCGGGCGGCGCCGTCTGGGGCGCGAGCCCGACGGTAACGTGGCTTAGCACGACCATTCTTCAGGTAACTATCGCGAATGCTCCCTCTACCGTGCCAGTATTCGGCACAACCACGGTAAATCCCGCGGCTGCTGTTACCGATATCAACGGCAACGCGGACGCGACTTCAGGTGCCGGTCCGATTTTGACGGCCTTGACTATTGGTCTTCCCACAAGCGTTGTACTCGCTGATACCGACACAATAAACCCGGGTATTGACGGAAATGACATCAAAGTTACTTGGGTCGCGCCTTCCGCCGGCACCGTGAATCACTACAGGGTTTATATTCTTCCCCCTGAAATAGGGCTCAATATCGCGACACACTATCAGATAAACTCAACTCCGATTTCTTCGGCTACTACTACATTTAACGCAAAACCTTCTTCCACTTCGGCTTATCAGATTTACGACGATTCGCGGTTCAACTACCAAAATCCGGGATCAAACACAAATTTCTTCCCGCTCTTCCCTGACAAGCAGTACATTGCGTATGTTGTTGCTTGCGGAGACGCGACATGCTCTACTTCTTCATTCCCCGGCGGAAGCGCGCCAACATCTCTTATTCCCGACTTCCAGAATTTTGGCGGCACGGGCGGATTTGGCCCGGTGCCAACATTCACACCGACTATCACGGGAGGAGGCACGGCGTTTGTATCTGGAGGCGGAATCGGTTCAGGACTTCCGTTTGTGGAGGGAACACTTCCCTTTCAAGGCGCTGTTTCGGTGCCGATAAACATTAAAATGCTGGCCGCAAAGTTCTCGGAGCCGCTAGACCAAACTACTATTACCGCTTCTACATTCAGCGTACAGTCCGACTCGGCATGCGACGGCACATATGAAGGCACAGTTGCCGGCTCTCTAACGTATAACAGCGAACACTCTGCTATCGTTCTTACTCCGACCGCGAATCTTACGGCAAGCGCCTGCTTCCAGTTCAACGTAACAACAGGTATTAAGAGTACATTTGGCACGCCTCTTGGAAGCGCTTACTTCTCGAAATTCAAGACAGGCGCTTCTGCGGATAGCACAGCGCCGTCAATTTTGGACAATAAATTTACCGCGGAAGGAATAAACACCGCGTCAGTTGATCCGACGATTCCTGAAATCGGAGTACGATTCAACGAGGATATGAATCCGGCTGTGTTCACAAGCTCTACTGTTACTTTGACCGTTGGAGGCATACCTATTTCAGGCGAAGTTGATTATGATCCGTTTAGCCGCGTAATGCACTTTTGGCTTGGTTCCGCTCTTTTGGCGAATACGCAGGCAACCACCACACTGGATGGCGACGCGATTACCGACCTTTCGGGCAACCCGCTTGGCGCAAATTGCGCGGGCTGTACTGTGACCTTTACAACAGGCGCCTTGAGCACAACGGCTCCGAAAATGAATTGGGCAGATGCCGATGGCTTTCATATAGGCATTGGGTTTAGCGCGGCAATGAAAGAGGCAACAGTTACGGATTCGGCAAACTGGCGCCTTACTGATTCAACAAACGCCGAAGTAAGCTTGACCGGCAAGAACTTCTTCTACGACGCTTTCTCAAAAGAGCTTCATATTGATGGATTGAGCTTGACATCGGGCGCGGCATACACAATCGCGGTGCGCCAGCCCGCGAACGCCGTAAAAGGCCTCAATGGTGTGGCAATGGACGTAAACTTCAACAGCTTGGCTATGACGGTACACGCCTTCTCCGGTCCGGGCGCGAACGCCTGTGGATTTAATACTTTCACTTTTGGTTGCGGTATGGACAACGCGCTGAATATCAATGTCATGATGTTTATGCCTATAAACGTATGGCCGGACAACAACCTCGCGGGTCAGACAAGCAAGTACTTTGTGGATATCCCGATTACACAGGCGATAAATAACGGCGGAAAGATTATACTTGTCTTCCCCGTGGGTTTTGACGTATCAAATGCGGCCCCGGTACCCATAACAGAAGCATGGCTTAACAATGACCTCAACGGTCCGGGTCCCAATAAGGTAACATTTGACAGCGCGTTTGATACCGATGGAGTTAAAGCCAACTCGCCGACTTCCGGAAGCATAGAAATTCAGCTTGCGATTGACGGCACAGGATCTACAGCCCCGAAAGATTTCTTGAGCTTGGACCTCAAGGGAATTAAGAACTCGCTAGACGCGTCAGCCATTGACTTTGCGCGGGGAGGAATCGGCGGATACACGGTTACTCTTTCCACAAAAGACGCGACCGGTAAGACGCTTGATTCCAATTTGAAGTCCATGCCTTTCCCGATCAATAAAGCCGGAAACGGGCGAATCGCGGGAACCGTGAAGGACTCTTCCGGCAAAGCGGTGCAAAGCGCGGTAGTGTTTCTTGATAGTCCTCGCGGCGGCCACATGGAGTTTACGACCGACGCGTCCGGCAACTTTACGTTCAGCGGCCTGCCTGTTCCTGACACGGGCGGAATTGCAAACGATACTATTGAGTACTGGCTGTTCGTACAGCCGCCTCAAGGACAAGGATTTATGGGCGGCGCGGGATTCAGCATCGGTCTTTCAGATGAAACTGCTCAAGTAGTGAGTAAGACCATTACAGTCACAAAAGGCACCTTAACGATATCCGGGACGATTACGCATGCCGCAACACTCGGCGGCAAAGAGATGCAGGTATTCGCGAACGGGCCCACCGGCTGGACTGATAAGAAGGTGACGCTCGCAAACGCCGCAAGCACGGCTTACAGCATCACGGTGGGAGAAGGGGACTGGAATGTCGGCGTGAATATGTGGGTGCCGCCTGACATGTTTGGCGGGGGCCAGTTTGTGCAGGCAACGAGCTTCATGCCCCCCCCATCCAGATTCGTGTCTGTAGCAGGGGCTAATGTCACCGGTATTGACTTTACTCTAAGTTCACTCGCGTCTACTGACACAATTACCGGAAAGGTTACGGATAACCAGAGCAATAACCTTTCTGGCGTGGATGTCTGGGCGCATAGCTCCGGCTTTAATGACGCCTTCGCGAAGACGAATCCTGATGGCACGTACACATTGTTTGTGCCCAAGGGCACCTACACCGTAGGCGCGGGCAAGGCAGGCCTTAAGAACCCTCCTGAAGTTCAAGTGATATCTCCAAAGGCGAATGTGAACTTTACAATGAAGAAAGGAACCTCGTCTATTAAGGGCTCTGTATTGGACGACGCGGGCAACCCGATAAAGGGCGCGGGTATAGGACTTTTCAACTCCACGACAAAAGAATTCGTTGACGCATCTACGAACGATTCGGGATACTACACGGCATTTGCGGACGCGGGCACATGGAAAGTTGAAGCGCGCCATCCGAAATTCGGATTGATTCCGACTGCTTCAACCACAATTACCGGTACGGCGGCCGGTTCAAATAGCTACTCCGCGACGCTTACCGCAAACTCCGCCGCTTCCGGATACGACTTCACGTTTGGAGCAGGCGTGACTATGCGTCTAATATCTGGACTTACCTGCAGCTCCTTCTCCGGAAGCGCGTGCGCGTCCGGGAAAACAGTGGGTGATGTCACAGTGACGGCAATTGAGATAACTACCGCGACCGGAAATGCCACGGGCCGTTCCGCGACCGTTACAACAAACGCGTTCGACGGGACTTACTCCATAAAGGTTCCCGCAAACGCCGCGGCAGCTCGTTATACCCTCAAGGCAACGACTAAATATGGGCCGCTTAAGGAAATTACCGGCATTAATGTGGCAACCGTGGATTCAACCGGAAACAACTGGACCGTAGCGGACGCTGTGCCGGTTACGATAAAGATTAACAATATTCCCGCAACCTACGAGAACGATACGGCGAAGATTGACGAAGCAGTCATCAACTTCTTTGACTCGTCAAGCGGGAAAGAAAAGACAGTATTTATAGATGACGCGACTGCGGTATCCGGCACCGCGAGCTGGACAACGAAGGTTCTGCCTTCAAACCAATATGACGTCAAGATTTATATTCCCGGATTTGGAGAAATTTCACCGGTCGCGACATCTACGACGAACGGCGTCTTCAAAGTAACGGAAGGAACCCCTGCTGTCTTGGAGTTTAATCTGACCAAAAATATAATGACAATTGGCGGTACGGTGAAAGACAGCGTTTCCTCCGCGAATATCAAAGACGCGTGGGTGACGGTAAAAGACAACGCAACCGGCCTTGGATATCAGATTGAGACAGAAACAGACGGAACATTCACCATCGCGGTGCCCGTAGGCACATACAGCTTAGAAGTTGGCGAATCCGCGCACAAAGACTTCAAGAACGCTACGAATATTACCGCGAGTGCGACGAATCTTGCGATTTCGATGCCGCCTACCGGTTCCACAATAACGGGTACCGTGTATGAAGCAAACGGCACAACGCCTGTTGAGCAGGGATATGTGTACGCGTCAGAGCTTGGAGGAACGGGTACCGCGGGCGCGCCGATTGTAAATGGAGCGTTTACTCTTGATGTTGACTCCGGAACTACTTGGGACCTTCAGGTGAAATCTGAATCCGGATACGAAGAGAATGTTGCCGTGCGAGCGGTTGCCGGAGGAACTGCCACTGTCATCGCCAATGATCAGATTACAGAGTTCACCGCGACGCAGGAGTTGAACGACTCTGTAACCCCGAGCACCGGCAAGACCATAGACGATACCGCGAATAACGATGTTGAGCTTAATTTGAAGCCGGGAGACATTGGCAACCTAGCAACGGAAAAGTCAATTACAATCGAATCTGATCCGTCGATTCACGAGTTTACGGGCACTTCGGTGTTTGGCGATGAAAAGAGCGTTGTGGTAAACGGCGGAAAAGAGAGTCGCCTCGCTAGCGCCGTTGATTTCACTATCATGTACGATAAAGCTGATGTTGACGCGATGATTACCGATGCCGCGAATGACGTAGACGCGACCAATGTGGATGACAAGATTCAGGATCTTCAGCTTGCTTTCTGGGATGACGAGAAAGGATCGGGAGGAGATTGGGTAGACGCGCCGACAATTAAGCGCGTGCTGGTTGACGCGGCAGGGGATGGCTTGACTGCTTTCGCGCCGGAGACGTTCAGCACATTTGTCACAAATATAGGCGCTAACTCTAATTTCTACACCGATTACAAGATTGAGCTTATTACGGCGACTCCTCACATGACCATTTGGGGCGCGCAGACCGAGAGCGATGCTACCCCGCCCGCGATACCGCCCAAGCCGACTGTCGCAAGCGGAGCAAGCAGTATCACTATTGATTGGACAGCGTATAGCGCGCCGACTGATATCTTGGAATATGAGATTTACCGAACAACAAGCGGCTCCATATCGGCGTTGAGTGGGCAGGCATGTCTTGTCGGCACAATGACGGTATGCCAGGCGAACCAGACCACTGTTACCGCGAAGAGCTTTACCGATACGAAGGTTCAGGGACAGATTTACTACTACGCGATTACCGCGGTTGATAAATCTCATAATGGCGATATCATAGGCCGGCTGTCTCCTATCTCTGATGGAGTCACTATCGGCGGAGGCGGCGGAGGCGGAGGCGGTGGCGGTGGCGGTGGTGGAGGCGGTATCCCACCTCCGGCCGAGCCAACGCCTGTGGTCACCCCGACTCCAACCCCAACGCCAACAACAGTAGCGAAGGTTGACCTTCAGGGAAAGGCGCTTAACGAGGGAGACCTCATTCGCGGCCCAGACGGCATCAAGGTGTACATTATCAATGGCTACGGCTACAAGCGCCATATCTTTAACCCCGCAGTGTTTGGGATGTACAAGCACTTCACATGGGGGAGTATAAAGAGCGTGAGTAAGCAAGTAGCTGATTCTTACAGCACTTCCGATCTCTATCGAGCCGATGGCGACCCCAAGGTCTATTCGCTTGAAGAAGTCAATGAAGCAAAGGGGAACGCGCTTAAGCACCATCTTGATATGACAGCCGCGCAATTTACGGCACGAGGATGGAGCTGGAACCAAGTGTTTATCGTAAATAAGGCAGAGCGCGATTACTACTCTACCGGATATCTCATCAAGTCTGATACGGTGATAACGTACTAACTAAGCTGCATTCCTTGTAGCAGCCCATACAAGAGAGCCCTTGGCATATTGCCGGGGCTCTCTTTGTGTTCACATATGCGATAATTGGTGCTATGATCATAAATTATGCGAGGCATGTTATTAGTTGTTTTCGCGTCGGTTATTACAGCAGTTGCAGCGTTTTTTTTATTTCATCGCGAAGAGTTGAGTGAAATCGGAGAACAGAAAGCTGGTATCGGCGGATTGCCCAATGACTTACTACCACACCCCCCTCAAGTCCCCCCTCTCCTTGGTAAGCCTGCCCGCCGACCTGTCCGCCAAAGCATTGGCGTCGGCGGAAGCCCTGCCCGTCCGGCAGGCGGGCTTGGCGAAGGAGGGGAGAGGGGGGAGGGGGGGAGAGGTAGTGACGATAGCCCGTCCCCGTACTTGGAGGTTGCGGACAAATATCTTGTCGAGGCGTTGCCGCTCGTTGAGCCAAAGGATCGTTTTGTCCTGATTGAAAAAATCAATGGTTTTAATAATAGTTACAAGAGCGCTTTAGGCGCGGGAGGGGATATTGCAGTTGTAATACGCGCGACTGCGCGGTACATAGCTGCCTGGAATCCTTTTTATTACTATATACATCCAGACGTGCAGGGTGTTTTGGGGCCTATAATAAAAATGCTCGAGAGTGAGCGCGAAAGCATGCTCAAAAATCTTGCCAAACAAGACGCGCGCACGGCCGGCCGTCCCGCCTGCAACGCTGGCGCTTGCCTAGCGGGCAGGCTTGCCACAGAGGATATAGAATACTATATTGAAGATATCCGAAAATCCGCGGCGCGGCGAAATTCTGATTTTATCACCTTTTCATTGCAGGATTATGAAGGGTACAGAAAAGTTTTCGACGAGCTTGCCCAATCCCACAGCGAATTTCTATCTGGCTTTGCCGAATCAGCCCATGTACTTTTCGATGATTTTTACCGAATGCACGAAGAGGTTGATATGGAGTATTCACAGAAGACCCGTAAAAGTGTTCTCGACATGCATCTTGCGATACGAGACCTGCACAAACGCGCGCTTTTGGATTTAGGACAAATCGATAACTCCGCCGCGAGATCCGCGCTCGCAAAAACCATTTCGGTAATAGAGAGCGAACTTTCCGCTCACCCCGCCGAAATTAATGATATAATAAAATCTGACTATGCGTTTTATAAAAACATCAATCTATAGCATTTTGTTTTTATTTGCAGTATCCACTCCTGTTTTTGCGCATGCGGCGAATTTTGATGTAAACAAAGATTTGGATGCGCAGGGACGAGCGAGTGTATCGGCGGATGTTGAAGTTGCGGGAGAGCGGGCAAACTTTTTTGTGGAAAAAGATTATAGGGACAAATTGCCCGCGCCCGAAATTTTGCGGCTTAATTCTATTGTTTCAAATCTTTCTTCAGAGTTTTCAAACAATATCTATCCAAAGCTTAGGGCGGTGTTTGGCGAGGAGCAAAGCGGCGGGAAAATAACGGTTTTGCTGCACAATATGAAGGGGGGAGTCGGCGGATATGTGCGCGATGCAGACAAGATATATGTGAACATTGAGGAGATTCTAAATAGCGACCTTGGCGCTTCATATATTGCCCATGAGTTCCAGCATCTTATTACTTTTAATCAAAAAACTATATTGCGGGGGCTTGAAGAAGAAAAGTGGCTCAATGAAGCTCGTTCAGAATACGCTCCTACTGTTCTTGGTTATAACAAGCAGTTCTCCGGCAGCTATCTCAAAAAAAGGGTAAGCGAGTTTTTGGCTCATCCATCCGATGCTTTGCGAGATTGGAGAGGACGGAGCATTGACCACGCGTCTGCCTCGCTATTTATGCATTACCTTCTCGACAGGTACGGAACGGATATATTGAAATCAATGATGGCCGCGAATAATGTTGGCGCGGAATCTATAGATACCGCGCTTTTGAGCTTGGGGCGCGCGGAACGATTTCAAGATGTTTTTCGCGACTGGATTCTCGCGGTTTACATAAACAGTTCAACTGACGATGTGCCGGAAAAATTTAAGTACAAGGACGCCAATCTTTCGTTTGGCGCTCTTCGCGTTTTGCCAACGACTACATTCCGGGTATATGATAATTATTTAAGCGGCGCGAACTTTCTTATAGACAACTGGTCTGGGCAGTGGCATAGATTTGTGCCGGGGGCACTCGGCGAAGAGACAACTCTTCATGTAAAAATCTCTTCGCCGGGTACCGGTCGGTACCCGGCTTCGCCCGGAAGTTTATCTGTGCCCTATATTGTAAGTGATTTTTTCGGAAGCACAAAAGTGAAATTTTTTGACCTAAGTCAGGGCAGCACGCTGTCAGTGCCGCAGTTTGGAAATATAGTTTCTTCTGTTGTCGTAGTTCCTATTTTTTCTGCCGAGGGGGGAAATAATATCTCAAATACCGGCTCTTACGCGCTTGAGGCGTTTATCAGCAACTCATTTGTGAGTAGATTTTCCGAGGGCGCGCTTGTGCGGGCCGAAGGAGATCCCAAAGTGTATATTATAAAGAACAGCCCTAAAATCGGCGTAGTATTCAAGCGATGGATTCAGACAGAAAAAGTATTTGGATTCTACAAGCATTTTACTTGGAGTGATATTATAGAGGTAAAGCCCGTTTTGCTGACTGCTTTTCCGGAATCGTTTTTGATGCGTAGAGCAGGTGATTTTCGAGTATACGAAGTAGACGTGTCGGGCCGCAAAACATGGCTCAACATGACAGCCGCTGAATTTACAGCCAGCGGCCGCAGCTGGGACGCGGTGTATGAGGTGAATGAGGACGAATTTAATTGGTATAAATGATATTATTTCTAAAGGAAAAACAAAAAATTGTCGTCGCGGTCGTAGTTGTCATTGGTGTTGTGTTAGGGGCCTCGTGGTTTTTTTTGCATAGCATTGGGAGTTTTGAGGAGTTGAGTAGAGGGATTTATAGCGCGGATGAATACACGGATCTTGGGAAGAGGTTTGAAGTCGCGGGACAGTGGAAGGATGCCGAAAAAGCGTATCTTGAAGCAATCAAGCTTGATCCCGCGCTTCAGCTTAGGGCGTATTTGGCGCTTGATGAAATTTATCAGAAGAAGTTCCGCGATAAGGCAGGGGACATCGAGAGAATTTATTTTCGGGGTATTTCGCAAAATCCCCAGAGCCGCGCGCTGATTCGGGGCCTCGCGCAGTATTATGAGAGGGTCAAGGATTACACCCGCGCGTATCAGTGGTATAGTATGGTGGTACAGTATTATCCCGAGGACTCAGATTCGCGCAATGCCATGATACGAGCTCGTGAAAAATTAAACACCGAATAAATATGAAGAAAATTATCTTACCTATTGCGATAATTGCCGTTATTGTTTTTACCCTTATTTTTGTGTCTGGTGGAAGTAAAAAAAGCTTTGAGGAAAGATCATCCTATTTTGATAATCGCGCTGCGCAGTATACGGGATTGGGTTTCGAGTTCAAGAACGAAAATAGATTTAAGGATGCCGAGCGCGCGTTTTTGAAGGCCATTGAGCTTGATCCGGCGCACGAGACGCAGGCGTATCTGGGACTCGGGGAAATTTACAGATTCGCTCTAAAGGAAAAAGATAGCGAAACTCCGGAGCTGCTTATGAAAGGACTGCTTCACGACCCCAAAGACGTAATCCTTCTTCGCGCGCTCGCGCAGTACTTTGAGCGAGTGGAGAACTTTTCTCAATCAAGATACTGGTATGGCAAAATAACGGAATATTATCCCAACGACATTCCCGCCAAACAAAAGCTTCAGTCCGTAGGGTATTGACAAGTTTTTCGCGTGGGTGTATACTACCCTCATGCGGCACTGCGGGTGGTATATATCTGTCCCGGCCTGCCGCTTGCTCCTTTTGGCCGGCGCGCGACATTTCCTGGCGGGCGCAGTACTCTATGCTGCCCCTACCCGCCCTTATGAGACGCGCGCCGGCCGTCCCCAAATTAGTTCTTTGCAATACACAGCGACGCTAGGCGCTATATCCTAGCCCT
>CAYJWU010000001.1:63550-64744 GCA_964374025.1 uncultured Candidatus Saccharibacteria bacterium | reverse complement strand
AATGTGCATACCCCAACAAAAACATCAGATAAATTCCCGGTACAATCGTATCGAATCCCAAGAGGTTTTGCGTGAAGTATCCTGCTAATGCGGAGATAAATCCAATTTTAACTATAGAAAGCTTCCTAGACAGGAGGTATAGCGCCGAGGCGAAAATGCCTACATATGCGAATAATCCAAGAAAACCAGTTGTCGCTCCGATATCAAAAATAAAATTATGCGCTTTGTCGAACCAAGATTCCGATAGGGATCCTTCCTCCGCAAGCGATCCCAAGTGATCTTGCGAGCCGCTGTAATGTTCATCAAAAGCGACAAAAAAGTTTTCTGGCCCGTAGCCCAAAAATGGCCGCATAAGCATGCCTTTTCCTCCCGCGTGCCATGCTTCAAGACGAGGAGCGACGCTGTTTAAAATACTTTTTGTATCAAGAAAGCGATCCGTAGAGTCGGGGAGCTTTTGCTGGAAAGATTGGCCGGTATTCGTATTAAGCAGTAAGTAGAAAGCAGCAAGCAACGCGAAAAGCGGAACTGCGGTCCAGAAAAATAATTTGAGTTTTGGCACCCTCTTTGTGTGAGCAAGATATAATATAGCAAAAACAATTCCAGCTACAATAACACCAACATAGGCGCCGCGTGTTTGGGTGCCAAGTAGCGCAAGGAACTGAATAATAGAAGCGATTCCAAGAATGTGGGAATGTTTTTTAAGGAAAAACGAGAACGTAATGGGAATTAAAAGCACAAGATACGCGGCGAGATAATTTGAATTATTTAATGTCGCTGAAGCGACTCGGGATCCCGCGCCATGCTGCGCTATCTGCCAGAGCGCGACTAGACCCACAAGCGTTCCAACAAAAATAGCAATATGCATCAAAAAGTTCCAATGATTTTTGCCGCGCAAGAACAAAATAAGCAAAAAGAAAAAAAGTAAGTAATGCGTCCAAGTCATCAGGCCCTGATTCTTGTAAATATTGCCCCAGAGGCTAAACTCCGGTTGCACAGAGTTTAGTGTAGCTAAAATCATAATCAGCCAGAACAACAGCATTGAGAGGATAAGCGACGTTTTTAAATTTCTAATTTCTAATTTCCAATTTTTAATCAATTTCAAATGACCAAATGACCAAATGACAAAAACTAATAGAAGTAGAAATTCTACGGTCATTTTGAAAATAACATCTCTGCCGATAGGGAATAGCCATG
>CAYJWU010000001.1:0-63450 GCA_964374025.1 uncultured Candidatus Saccharibacteria bacterium | reverse complement strand
TTGTCGCAATTATAGGAACTTCCGCGGCCATTGCTTCAAGCAGTACCCAAGGAAATCCTTCCTTTACCGACGGCAAAACAAATATATCAAATGCTTTTAGGTATTGTGATGCGTTCGGTATGCGTCCGACTAGGAAAAACTTATCTCCGAGATTATATTTTTTTATTAGCGCCTCTAGTTTTGAGCGCTCGGGGCCTTCGCCGATGACGATAAACAGCAGCGGACAATTGACAATTGACAATTGACAAATATGCGCAGCTTCTATCAGGTATTTTATGCCTTTGGTGGCGTAAAGATTTGCGATTGCGCCTACTAACAAAAGTTTGCCATATTCATATACCTCACCCCCCATCCCCCTCTCCTTACTAAGGAGAGGGGGAGCCGGAGGGGGTGAGGTAGTGAAGGGCTGGTTACGAAAAAGCTTCGATAAGATAATTGTCCTAGCCTCTTCCTTTGTCAAAAATTTTAATTTATCCGCGTCTATTCCATTATATACCTTCACGATCTTCTCTGGCGGCGCGATTTTTTTGTCTATCGCGATTTTGCGATCCAATTCAGAATTTACTATAATAATATTTTTCCACGGCGCGCTGATTCTCTCCATCCAAAAAAGTATTTTGTTCATCCACCATGGCCGCGGGTCGTTGAAGGACCAGCCGCCGATGCGGTATATCACATGAATCATGAATCCTGAATTATGAATCATGAATAATTTTACGGCAAGAGAACCCAAGAACCCCGCCTTTGTACTTTGGAGAAATACGATGTTTGGCTGTTCTTTTTTTAGAACTACTAGTATAGAAAATAATGCCCTTGCATCACTAAACGGATTTAAGTTTCTAACCAGATATGGAATATTATAGGTTCTTAATTCATGATTCATAATTCTTGATTCTAGCTCCGTAAATAATGGTCCATCACCTTCGCCAGCCGCTACCAGTACTTCGTGTCCTTGCGAGGCAAGATACGGGGCCAATTCCAAAAGATATCGCTGCGCGCCGCCAATTTCAGATTGCGTTATTATGAATAGAATCCTAGACATAAAGCCAATTTCATAGTACTCTAAAAGGAGTTTATGAGCAAACAAAACTTGTCCGCCGGGAGGCAGAAAGCCGTTTTTGTCACCGGCGGGGCCGGATTTATAGGCAGTCATCTCTGCGAAAAACTTCTCGCGCAAGGCAAGAGGGTGTTTGTGCTGGACAATCTTTCAACTGGCTCTTTAGATAATATAAGGCACCTGCTCTCCGAAAGGAATTTTGTATTTGAAGAAGGCGATGTTCTGAATAAATCTCTGGTCGAGAAAATGGTCTCTCGCGCAGATGAGGTTTATCATCTTGCAGCGGCTGTTGGGGTGAAAACGATTATGGAAAAGCCGCTGGAGTCGTGGATTTTAAATATACGCGGCACCGAAAACGTGTTAAATGCCGCGCTTGGCAAAAAGACCCCAGTGCTTATCGCGTCGACTTCGGAGATCTACGGCAAAAATACCAAGTTGCCCTTTAGCGAAGACGATGACAGGGTTTACGGATCTGTCAAAAATTACCGTTGGGGATATGCCCTCTCAAAGGGTGTGGATGAGTTTTTGGCGCTTGCTTATTTTAAGGAAAAAGGACTTCCGGTACGCGTTGTCAGGTTTTTTAACACTATTGGGCCGCGCCAAACCGGAGAGTACGGAATGGTTGTGCCGCGGTTTGTGCGGCAAGCCCTAAGGGGTGAGTTTCTGACAGTTCATGGCAGCGGGAAACAGACGCGGTCGTTTTGTTATGTCAACGACGTTGTTGACGCGGTTTTAAAAGTAATGGCGCATCAGAAAAGCGCTGGAGAGGTCTACAATCTTGGCTCGGATGAAGAAATAACAATTGAGAATTTAGCGAAGAAAGTAATTAAACTTACGGAAAGCAAATCTAAAATACGTTACATCCCGTACGCCAAAGTCTATCCGGAGGGCTTTGAGGATATGCAGCGTCGCCGTCCGGATATTTCAAAAATAAAAAAACTTATCGGCTATAAACCGAAGTACATGCTAGAAGATAGTATGAAAGAAATCATTAAGTATGAGTCAAATTAAAGAAAAAATTTGTTTTGTTTCTGTGGACATTGAGCATGATTATGGGTCTGAACACGCAAAGACCTTCAGGGGCGCCGAGCGCGTGGATGAAATTTTAAATAAACTTACAGGGGCGGGCATATCCTCTACGCTTTTTGTCACCGGTGAAGTTTTGGAGAAATATCCCAAGCTCGTGCTGGGCTGGTCGCAAAATCATGAAATTGGCTGCCATAGTTACTCCCACACTTTTTTCGATTTGGTGCACGTATCCCATATACGGGAAGAGCTTGAGCGCTTCGTGAATTTGTACAAGAAAACCTTGGGTGTTGCGCCGAAAGGTTTCCGCGCCCCTTCGCATATAATAGATAATACTGCGATAAGGACCGTGAGCAACGCCGGATTTTACTACGACAGCAGTGTTGTGCCGCATTACCCGCCGTTTAAAAAATATCGCGGATATCGGGGCAGCGCTCCCAAAATACCATATTATCCAAGCGAAATAGCGTACAAGAAGGCAGGCGATATGGACATTCTTGAGTTGCCGGTAACCGGCCACCTCTTAGGCGTCCCGCTTGCCGGAGCATGGATAAGGGGGTTGCCATTTTCTACGTATCAATTTTTATTTACCATGCATAAGCCGCAATATGTGTCATTCAGCTTTCATTCGTGGGATATGTTTCACGACCCTAAATTTACCGGAAAGCTTTTTAAAATTTTGGATTTATTGAAAAAGCATGGGTATCAATTCAGGCGGGGCGAGGAAATAGCCAATGAATACATTTCAAAAAATAGAAAATGAAAGCGAATGGGAAGATTTACTGGATAAAGCTCTTTTCAAAACTTTTTTTCATACGCCAGTTTGGGAAAGTTTTTTGGAAAAAGAATTTTTTTGGCTTAAATTTGAACATTATTTATGGCGCGACGAACTTTTGTTGAGTATCGCAAGATGCAGAATGTTTGGAAAAGAAAAGATAGTTTCGCATCCTTTTTGCGAATATGGCGGACCTTTGCCGTTGAAAGATAGCGTGGGTCTTGGAGAGTTTATATCAGATTTCAGACAGTTTTTCGGCGAGAGGGCAAGGATAAAGTTTCATCCATACATATTGCCAAAACAGGCCTCAAATCCGCCGAGAAATAATCCCCTGCCTTCGGGAACAACTTTCTGGTTAGAAAATTTTTCAAAAAAATCTCCGGAAAATTTATGGGGCGGATTTCGCAAGACACTAAAACAGGAAATTAAAAAAGGTGAGGGATTTGTGGAGATTAAAGAGTGCGGGGATGAGGACGAGCTGAAACAGTTTTATAGTTTATATTTACGCACAGTGAAGAGGCACAAAAATATTCCGCTGCCATTTTCGGCAGTTACATTTTTTAGCAATCATGCAAAAATTTTTGTGGCAAAGAACGAAGGGAGGGTCGTCGGGGGGAGTGTATTCTTACTCTACCCTCCATTTATCCATTATTTCATAAGCGCATCGGACGAGAAGTTTCGCAGCAAAAAGATTGGTCACCAGATTTTGTGGCATGTAATGCGGGCATATGCAGGAAGAGAATATGATTATTTTGACCTAGGCGGCACGAGAAAGGGGTCCAGTTTAGAAATTTTTAAACGCGGCTGGGGAACGAAAGAATATCTAATACATGAAATAGGGGGCAGCAGCAAAGGGTCAGCCAATTCAACTTTACGTAATATACTTGGATTGATTCCCCCTTCCATTATGAAACGTTTTGCAACACTTGCTTTATGGGCGAAGATATAATTTTGCGAAAAACTAAATGGGAGAAATACGCAAAAAGCGTTGATACGCAGAGCTCCTCCAAAAAAGCCACTTTTTCGCTTACGGCGGATAACGCGTTAAAGTTATTGGGCAAAAGGCGAGACGGACTCATGCTGGATGTTGGCTGCGGTTTTGGAGAAGTGGATATGCTCCTTGCGAAACGCGCGAATTTTAGAATTATTGGGTGTGATATAAGTAAAGTATGCGTGGGCGGGGCAAGAGACAATGTAAAACGCGCGGGTCTTATGGGAAAAATTAAAATAGAACAGGGGGATGTATACTCTCTTGCTTATCCCAGTAACTATTTCGATGTGGTTGTCAGTTTTGGGTATGCTTCGGCCGCGACTTATAAGGGGGCGCAAGCAGAAGTTTCTAGGGTACTTAAGCCCGGCGGATTTCTTGTATGCGACTTTATTAATTATTTAAGTCTATATAAGATTGCAAATTTTGCAGTCAAATGGAAAAAATTAGTAAACGAAGAGGGGAAATACTATAATGACGCGACGGTCAGGGGAATCTCCAAGTATTTTACGCGATACAATCTTAATTTTATTTCTCAAAAATTATTTAATACATACCCGCCCGTCAACTTCTTGCCCCCCGGAGCCCTTATTTTCTTTGATAAGACTATAGGTAGAGTTTCTAGCAGAATTTTAGGGAGGGTACGTCTTGTATGTTTTCAAAAAAGCTAACGATTCTATACCCCATATTGCATTACCCTCCCGTTATCGGCGGACTTGAGCAGTGGTCGCAAAATATTGCCGAGCGTCAGCCGGAGGATTTACGTATTATTGTCGTAACGGGTCGCGTGAATGGGGCTCCCAATTTCGAAAAGAAAAACAATGTTACGATTTATCGCACTTCGTTATTTTCGCTTCAGGATTTGTCGCACTCATCTATTTTATATATCGCAAGCGCGGTTCCGTTTATTGCTTTTCGTTCGTTTTTGCTTGTACGTTGTGTTGATATATTTCATTGTCATGGTTTTGTAAGCGCGCTGATGGGATGTTTTATATCAATGATTACACGAAAGCCGTTTATAGGCACGGAGCAGAGCGTTATCTGGAACAATTCTATTTCAAAACTGGCATCACGCATAATATATAGGCGGGCGCGGCTGTGTATTGCTTCAAGCCGGGCTGTTTACGAAGGGTTTAGAAAACTCGGCGTTAAAAATATAGAAATAATACCGAATGGAGTTGATTTGAAAAAGTTTTTTTATGTGGGGGGTGAAACCCCCCACATAAAAAGCGAGTTTACTATTTTGAGCGTGGGGCGCCTAGAGAAGGTTAAGGGGCATAAATATCTTATAGAAGCACTTTCAATTCTAAAAAAAGGGGGCCGGAATATCAAGTTCGTTTTAGTAGGCAATGGCAGTGAGCGCGTAAATCTTGAGAGGCAGGCAGAGAAACTCGCCGTTATAGATTCTGTCCAATTCGTAGGCGCAATCAGGCACGACGATATCCCGCATTATTACCACATAGCCGATGTATTTGTAATGCCATCGCTGTCAGAAGGGTTTGGGATTACGGCCATTGAAGCGATGGCTTCTGGGATTCCGGTTATCGCAACGAGTGTTGGGAGCCTCGCGGAATTAGTTGAAGACAAAAAGACGGGATTATTGGCCCTTCCCGCCAACGCGAGTTCATTAGCTCAAGCCCTGCGATTTATTTTAGATAATTCCAAGACCGCGGATTTGCTGGCTAGAGAGGGAGTTAAAAAAGCTTCAGGATATTCGTGGAATAACATCGCCTCGAGGGTTGGTTCAATGTACAAAGGCATATCTTCCCCGAGAATATTGCTACTCACAAGCATATTTCCGCCGGATATCGGCGGACCATCATATTATGCCGAGAAACTTTTGTCGGAACTTAAAAGAAGGGGGTATGAAGCCGATGTTATAAGCGGAAGGCAGGCTTGCTCGTTTAGAAAAATATTTTTATCTCTACGAAATTTCGAAATCTGTTATGCCCTAAGCTCCTCGCCCAAAATCCTTCTCCCAGCCTTTCTTGCCGCTAAATTGCGCGGTAAAAAATTAGCCCTAAGAGTGGGCGGTGATTTTCTTTGGGAAAGAGCGGTAGAGCGCGGCAGAACAGACGCGCCGCTTAGATTGTTTTATGAGGCGTATAAGAAGTCCAAAAGAGAGAAAATAATTTTTGGAATCCTCAGGGTTTTGTTCAGGCGCTGCAATTTTGTAATATTTACCTCTAGTTTTTTGAAGGAATTGTATATTCGTTACTACGGGTTAAACGGCCGTAGAATACATGTCATAGAAAATTCGTATCCCGAAATAGACAAAAGGGAGAGAAGTTTTCCAGAAAACCTTGTACTTCTATACGCAGGGAGACTTCTCAAGTTGAAGAACATAAACTTTTTGCTGCATGCTTTTAAAGAAGTAAAAAGATTCGCGAAGTCAAAAATAACATTAAAAATTATTGGCGATGGGCCCGAAGCGCGGGAATTGAACAAAGCGATATATGAACTCGGACTGAAAGACGACGTTTTAATGGTGGGGGCGCTTTCCCGAGATGTTCTTATCCGGGAAATTAAACGGAGCTGGCTCGTTGTTGTGCCGTCGCTGTCAGAGGTTACTCCAAATCTTGTGCTTGAAAGCTGTGCCGCGGGAACTCCGGTTATCGCCACAAGAGAGAACGGTTTGCCGGAGAATGTTTTGGCTAACATTATGACTTTTAATCCCAAGGATAAAAAAGAATTGATTTTCGCTATTCTTTTTCTATTAGACGCAAAAAAGTGGCAGGATTATGAGAATGTAATTATGAACATGGATACGACAAGAAGTTTTGCCGATGTGGCGAGCGAGCACATTAATTTATTCGAAAAATGATACATTTTTTAAAACCCGCGTTGTTCCTGCTTATATGCTTGCTCCATAAATTTTTTCCACGAGCAGGGTTGCCTGTTTTGTTTTTTCATTCAGTGGATGAGAGCGGGTCAGTTATTTCAATTTCGAGCGACAGATTTCAAAGATTCATAAAATATTTTCATTCGCAAGGCTACACGACCTTATCGCTTAATGAATTCAAAAATTATTTAATGAATAAGAGTTTTAAAAAAGATGCGAGAAAAGTTCTTATTACTTTTGATGATGGATATAAGAATAACATCGCGGCAGCGGATAAACTCGGCGAATATAATTTTTCGGCAGTAATCTTTGTTTCCACCGCGCATATCGGCGGGGTGAATAATTTTTGCAGGAAAGATGTGCCCGTACTTCCCATGATGAATGCCGACGAGATTCAATCCCTAGCCAGGCGCGGTATTGAGTTTGGGGCGCATGGACATACGCATGCTAACCTGCCAGATTTAGATGCCGAGGCATTAATGTACGAAATAAAAGAATCAAAACGGATTCTCGAAGAATATACCGCAAAACCCGTAGATTCTTTTTGCTACCCAAGAGGAAAAGTTAATAAAACCGTTGTTAGGGCGTTAGAGGAATTGGGTTTTAAAATTGCCTTTACTTCAAAAACCGGGATTGTATCCAGGGCTTCCGATCCGCGTTTATTGCCGCGCGTACCTCTGAACAACGCTGTTAGTGACTTACAATTTAAGGCGCTTTTATCTCCGTGGTATGGTTTTTTTAGAAATATTTTTAAAAGGTTATGAAAAACGTGCTTTTTATTAGCATAACCAAATATGAGAAAGGTGAATCTACCCAACATCTCGAGAAGAAATTTGAGGGATTAAGTAAGGGCATAAATGTATTCGTCATTGGCAGGGGAAAGTCCTTTCCGAAGTACATTTGGGGATGCTACTTTTATCTTATAAGATCTAGATTTATATATTTGCCTGCGGCAATTGTTCTCGGGAGTTACTTGTGCCTTACTAAAAAGGTAGATACTATAGTTTGCCAGGGCCCCTTAACAGAAGGCATTGTTGGCGCTTTTTTAAAAATTGTATTTAGGAAGGAGCTTATTATTGAAATTCATGGAGATTGGCGTAAAGTGCCATTTCTAACCCGTAATCGGCTCCCATTTCCTCTTTTGCGCAAAATCGTTCCGCGTCTTGGAATGTGGACACTGGGACAAGCGGATAAAATTCGCACAATTACCTTTATTTCGCAAGGAGAAATACGGCCGCATTTTCCCAATAAGAAGTATTTTGTTTTTCCAGCCTTTACGGATATTGATGTTTTTTTAGGGGAAAAGAATGTAAGTTTTAAAAATTATGTGGCAGCAATAGCGGTACTTTCTCCTATTAAGAATATAGAAACTTTAATAGGCGCTTTTTCGCGGATTCATAAACAATTTCCGAATTTTAAACTCGTTATCGGGGGAGACGGGCCGTCAAAAAAGAGTTTAGAGCTTTTAGCTTATAGTTCAGGGCTTAGCGGTAATGTTATTTTTACAGGAAAATTATCGCTTAATGAAGTTAGGGAAGTTATGAGGGATTGTTACGCATTTGCCCTTCCTTCATTGAACGAAGGATTTGGGCGTGTGTTTATAGAAGCAATGGCCCTGGGAAAGCCAGTTATTGCTCCAAGGGTTGGGGGGGTGTCAGAAGTTGTAAGAGATGGCGAGAATGGATTCTTGATCGAACCAAAAGATGTAGATGCCTTATTTCTGAAATTAGCGTATTTGATTGATAATCCGGATCACGCAATAAGAATGGGGGAAGCAGGGCAAAGATTCGTGCGCAAAAACTTTTCAAACGAAAAGTATATCAAAAATTATATTGATATGATCAACGCATAGAAAAATGAAATTGCTCATTATTACACAAAAAGTTGATACAAGCGATGATAATCTCGGTTTTTTCCACCGCTGGATCGAAAAATTTGCGCAAAAGACCGATAAACTATATGTGGCGTGTCTTTCAAGGGGAGAATTTGATTTGCCGCATAATGTTGAGGTCTACTCTATAGGCAAGGAGAGGAACACATCAAGAATCGGTCAGTTTTTTAGATTGCAAAAGTACCTGTTAAGGAATTTAAAAGATGTCGATGGAGTATTTGTGCACATGTGCCCGATATACGCAATCGCAAGCGCACCTCTTGTAAAAATTTTTGGCAAGAGGATGGTGATGTGGTATACGCATAAATCTAAAAATTGGAAAGTTTGGCTTGCGGAAAAGTTTGTTGACAGGGTATACACGGCAAGCAAAGAAAGTTTCAGGACAAAAAGCAGAAAAGTAGAGATTTGCGGACATGGCATTGATGTAAATATTTTTTATCCCTCCGCGGATTCCAAAGGTCAAAATAGCCGCTACAAAATTTTAACTGTTGGCAGAATCGAACCATCAAAGAATCTTGAAACGCAAATAGATGCCATGGATATTCTCATAAATGAGGAAGGCGCGGAAAATATAGAGATGATAATTTTGGGATCAAAATCTTCAAAGGAGCATCCGCATTATCTTGGTAAGCTCGCAGAGTTGGTAAAACAAAAGGGGCTGGAGAGATTTATTTCTTTTGCGGGTCCGAAACAACATTCCGAAACCATAAGATACTACCGAGACACCGATCTTTTTCTTAACTCGAGTCGCACTGGCAGTATTGATAAGGCCGTGCTTGAGGCCATGGCATGCGGCGCGTTGGTGCTTGTATCCAATGAAGCTTTTTATCCTATGCTGCGTAAGTTCGGGCCAAGCTTGTTATTTAAAGAAGGTGATTACAAAAGTTGCGCTTATAAAATTAAAAAATTGTTAGCTTTGCCAAAAGAAGAACGAACTGTACTTGCGCAGAAGTTACGTAAGATCGTTACTAAACATCATAACCTCGATCATTTAATAGAAAACTTTGTTATGTATTTCAAAAGCTGATTTATATTATTTATGTGCGGGATAAACGGGTTTAATTTTAAAGACGAGAATTTAATCCAAGATATGATTGGCGCGACAAAGCATCGCGGGCCGGATCAAGACGGCAGTTTTTGCGATAAAGAAATATCTCTTGGCAGCGCCCGGCTTTCAATTATTGATCTTACGGAAAGAGGCCGTCAGCCGATTTGGAATGAAGACAAAACTATTTGCGTTATTTTAAACGGAGAAATTTATAATTTTAAAGAATTGCGCGGAGTTTTAGAAAAGAAGGGTCACGCCTTTTATTCCGATACAGACACGGAGGTGATAGTTCATTTGTATGAAGAACATCGCGAAAGATGCGTTGACTTTTTGAACGGCATATTCGCGTTTGCCCTTTGGGACTTAAATCAAAATATGCTGTATCTTGCGCGCGACAGGGTTGGGGTAAAGCCGCTGTATTATTATTTTGACGGTAAAAAACTTATCTTTTCTTCTGAAATAAAAGCCATTCTTTGCCATCCAATTAAAAAAACAATAGAAGAAAGCGCTTTCCCGCTGTATTTTAAGATGTTTTATGTGCCGGGCCCGTTAACTCTTTTTAAGAATATATTCAAGCTTCAGCCGGGCCATTTTCTTACTTATAAAAATAATTCCCTGGAAATAAAAAGATATTGGGATATAGAAGGAGGCGATAGCGTAAATAACGAACGGGATCTAGTCAATGGAATCCGGGAACTGTTTTCTGATTCAGTGAAACGACAGCTTGTCGGGGAAAGGCCGGTCGGTATTTTTTTATCCGGAGGGATAGACTCCACCGCGGTTTTGGGCGCGGCAAGCGAGATCCTGACATCAAAAATCAAAACATTTTCAGTTGGTTTTGCTTCATCAAGAAAAAGCGAGGTTTTCGAAAATAAATTTAACCGCGATTTTTATTTAGCGAGAGCAACCGGCAAATTTTACAACACCGATCACCATGAATTATTTATGAGCGACAAGGAGGCGAGAGATGTCTTTGAGCAAACTGTGTACCATATGGATGAGCCGGTGGCCAATCCCGTTCAAATTGCAACATTCCTTTTGGCCAAGGAGGCGAGAAAAGAGGTGGTTGTGGCTCTGGGGGGTGACGGAGGCGACGAGCTTTTTGGCGGATACCCGCGATATTATTACAGTAAATTATTGGATTTTTACCAGATTCTTCCGGCTTTCTTGCGTAAGGATTTTTTGCCCGCGGTTCTCGAAAATATTTTTAATAAAGAGGATTTGAATTATAAACTCAACGTCCCAAAGACCTTTGAGCGATACCTGCTTTTTATGAGCGAAAAGAGCGACACTCTAAGCAAGGTATTAAATCCGCGTGTTTTTGATCCGGATCGCTTTAATATACATCTCGAAAGTTATTTTCCCGGAAATAGATTTAAGGATTTCGGAAAATATTTGATGTATCTTGATCTCGCGCGTTGGCTTCCGGACGAATCATTGATGCGTTCTGACAAAATGACGATGGCGCATGGATTGGAGGAGAGGGTGCCAATTCTTGACCATAGATTAGTAGAGCTTGCTTTTACTATACCTACAAAATATAAGGTGGGAGGGGGCAGTAAAAATAAGCAGATTTTCCGAAAGGCCATGGCAAAATATTTACCCCCGCATATCATAAATAAGGACAAAAAGGGTTGGTTCTCTCCGGCTTCAATATGGCTTCGAGAGGGGATGAAAGATTTTGCCTACGAAGTCCTCTCTTCTTCGTATTGCAGTGAAACATCGCAATATTTGAATTTTACGGCAATACGCGAAATGCTTGATCGCCATATAGCGAAGAAGCAATATAATTTAGATACGCTTTGGTCGCTTTTAACATTTCAAGTATGGCATAAAAAGTTTTTTGGCTGACATGAAAATAATTTATATAAATTGTTCAAGGATTCCAACCGAAAAGGCGCACGGACTCCAAATAATGAAGATGTGCGAGGCCTTTGCGAGAACCGACAAAGTCGAGGTGGAGTTGTGGGTTCCAAGGCGCATAAATCCGATCCGGCAAGATTCCTTTGAGTATTATGGCGTGAAGAGAAATTTTACAATAAAAAAAGTCCCCTGCATTGATTTTATTATACTGGATAAGTTTCTGGGACCTGTGGCCTTTTGGTTGACCGAATTATCGTTTTTGTTTTTTGTAAGCTTTTATTTACTGGCGCGAAGTGGCAATATAATATATACGCGGGATAAATTCGTAGCTTTTGCCTTTGTTTTTTTCCGGAAGAGTATTTTTTACGAGGCGCACACAAAAGTTCAGGCAGGATTATTTTTTATCGGGAGAGCGAGGGGTATTATAACTATTACCAGGCATCTCAAAGAGGTTTTCGCGAGGCGCGGAATAAGCGAGGTTAAGATACTGGTAGCACCCGACGGAGTAGATGTTTCTGAATTTGCTATTTTGGAAACCAAAGAAGAATGTCGTAAAAAATTTGCTTTGCCGCAAGATAAAAAAATAATTTTATATACCGGACGTTTGTATCCATGGAAAGGCGTAAATACGTTGGTTAAGGCCGCCCAATATTTACCGGGAGACATAATTGTATATATCGTGGGAGGTGCGGGAAAAGATTTGTCGAATGTGAAGTTTCAAGAACACCGGCAACACAAAGATATCCCTTGTTGGTTAGGGGCCGCTGATGTTCTTATTTTGCCAAACTCGGCAAAGTATGATATTTCGAAATTCTGGACTTCGCCATTGAAACTTTTTGAGTATATGGCCTCTGGCCGGCCTATTGTAGCTTCGGACTTGCCTTCAATCCGCGAGATTTTGAACGAGAACAATTCTATTTTAGTTGAACCTGATAATCCCAAAGCATTGGCTGAAGCCATAAAATACATATTTGATAATAAAGAGAAGGCTAAAATGATCGCGGCTCGCGCGCGGCAGGAGGTTGCGGCATATAGCTGGGATCATAGAGCGCGGCAAATCCTGAAGTTTATAAAAGATAACTAGATTATGAGTCAGAGCGAAAACTTTTTTGAGGCAAAAATAAAAGAAATCGCCAAAGGGAAAGTTATTTTTGATATTGGCAGCGGGTACAGATTCCAAGGACTTTTAAGGTATAAGCACTATTTCTCTAATTGCGACTACCGCACAATAGATATCTCGGAAAAATGTAATCCTGACATAGTAGCTGATATCAATAATCTCCCCTTAGGCGATCAAAGCGCGGATGCGATAATTTGTAAGTCGGTCTTACAGTTTGTCCGCAATCCGTTTTTGGCTTCCGATGAGATTTTCCGCGTGTTAAAGCCGGGCGGTATGTGTTTGTTATATGTACCCTTTCTTTATCCCTATCACGGCCGTTCGGAAGAAGGGATGTGCGATTATTGGAGGTTTAGTGTTGACGGGGTCAGGGAATTATTTAACAAATTCAAAAGCATAGAAATATGCACCATTAAAGGACAATTTGAAACAATAGCAAACATGCTGCCCCTTCAAAAAATCTTTATTACGAAGTTCGTTGCATATCTTGCCCGACTTCTTGATAATATGACCGTAAAATTTCAGTCAGGGAAACAAGTGTCGGGATATTTTGTTTTTTTGTTAAAGTAAATTCAATGATAAAGAATTTTTTTAAAAATCATTTTGTAGCATTTATCGTGGCGTTTGGAATAGGGACTATTTCGATTTTGCCCCAATTAGTTTTTATGTTTTCTGCACAAGACTTTTCCGGAATTCATATGTTTGGAGCTGACGCGGAGCATCATTATCTCACTCGGATCCGCGAAGTGTATGATGGTCACCCGGCGCTAGGAAACGTATTTTCGCCCGATAAAGATATGCCCTATTTCCAGCCGCCGCTGGGAGAAATAATTGTCGCGGGATTGGGAAAGATTTTATTTATGGACGCGGCTTCGGTTAATGTACTTTCAAAGTTCGTTTTCCCGTTTCTGATTTTTTTGCTCATATATTTTTTTGCGTATAAATTATTTTTGTGTAAAAAAATCTCGCTACTTGCATCATGCGCTGTGCTTTTGGGATTCAATCTGACGAGCGGAGCCGGGTCAATTATAGCGTTACTCTCCGCAACGAGCTATACCGACGACTTTTTGATTTATACACGACCCATCAATCCCCAAGTGAGTTCTTTATTTCTGTTTGCGTGCCTGTATATATTATTCAGGGTGACAAATTACAACGTAAAAACGAACAAGGGAGTTATTTTATTATATGGAGCGCTATCCGGCCTATCTATCTATCTATACATATATACCTGGTCTTTCCTTGTGGTTCTTACGGCTTTATATTTTTTTTATTATGCGTACAAGAAGCATAAAGCGAATATTAAGGCGCTTTGTTATGCGTGCACTCTTCATATATTAGTAACAATACCGTATTGGATTAACTTTTTAAAACTTAAGTTTCACGAAGATTATATTGACACCGCCGCAAGATACGGGATTATTGACAGTCATTCGTTTATTTTTGGAACCTGGCTCGCGGCCTCCTTGATGATCCTTTTATTTTTTTGGCCGCGCAAGCACGAGAGGTCCAAAATATTTTTTCTATTTTCAATCATCGCCTTGTGGATTTTGATAAACCAGCAAATTATTACGGGGCAAACACTGCAGGCGGGTCATTACCACTGGTATATAACAAAGCCCCTCGTCAGTATTCTTATGGCCATGCTATTTGTCTATATCCTGGAAAGGTTTATGAAGAAAAGATTGACGACTATTGTACTTACAGCCGCCGTTGTCATTCTTTTTTATAATGCGGCGCTCGTTCAGATTAATTCCTATAACTATCGCTATCCCGGGGCGCTCGAGAGCCAGAGGTATTCCGGCATAATGTCCTATCTTGAGAGTAATTACGCATCAGCGCAGAATATATGGGCCACGGGGACACTCGCGGCGTTATTGCCCGTATACACAAAGCACGACTCTTTAAATGTTCACCATGCCCAGTTTTATCTCGCTGGAAGAGAATACTTTATTAAAAAATTGTTTTTAGAATATAAATTGCGCAACATATATCCCAAAGACATACAGTCAATAATGCAAAAAGAAAGAAGCATGGTCGCGAGCGAGGCATTTGGAATTTATTATCGGGAGAAATACGGCGATGACGATCGTATTCCAGATGAGGCGCTTATCGCGATCGCGGCAAAATATAAAGATTTTTACGAATTGTCATACGGTGAAATATTCAAGGACTTGGATGTTGACCTAGTGGTATGGGACAAAAAAAAGGAAATAACTTTTATGTACGAAGATATTCCGGTGTTGAAAAAAATATATGAAGCGGCCAACGAGTTCGCTGTGTATAAAGTAGAAAATAGCATATGAAAATTTTATATTTAACTCCCGACATGAATCCAAAATCTGGATGGGGCAGGTACGCTGCCGATCTAGTTTGCGGCGTAAAAGCAAACGGCTGCGCAACAACAGTCCTTGCCGTAGAGGGGGGCGCGAGGGGTTTTTTAAGGGCCGTAGTTTACGCGCGTAAGCATATAGGGGACTTTGATATAATCCACGCGCTTGATGTTTATCCATACGGCGTTATCGCGTATTTTGCAAGGATATTTTTGTCAAAAAAAATAGTTGTAACTGCCCAGGGTACCTATGCGATAGAACCTTTGTATGGATGGAAAACTGCCTTTTTGTCTAAGCTTGCGTGTAAGTCGGCGAATGCGGTAATCGCTATAAGTAATTTCACAAAAGAGGAACTGCTCAAAAAAGTAAAGTTAAGAAACATTGAGGTTATTAATCATGGCGTGAATCTTGCGCTATTTTACACGGAGCATTTGCCCGGCGATGAAAATTTCATTTTAAGCGTCGGTGCGATTAAGCGTCGCAAGGGTTATCATATATCTATCCCGGCCTTTGCTTTAGCCGGGAAAAATTTCCCAACCCTGAAGTACAAAATAGTTGGCAGTCATAGTGACACTGCTTATTTTAATGAGCTAAAAGGGCTTGCGGCAAAATATGGCGTTTCCGAAAGTGTAGAGTTTTTAAACGAGGTTTCCGAGGTAGAATTGCGCGGCTTGTATCAAAAATCTCAACTATTCGTGCTGACCTCCTTGAATATTGATCATAACTTTGAGGGTTTCGGTTTGGTATTTTTAGAGGCAGCAGCAGCGGGTTTGCCCGTTGTTGGGACTTTAGGCAATGGCATTGAAGACGCAGTCAAAAACGATTACAACGGAATTCTTGTGAGGCAAAATGATATTGAGGCCACAGCCGGCGCGATAAGTACGATTTTAAGCAGCAATAAAAGGCGGCAGGCTATGAGCGAAAATAGTCACGAATGGGCCCGGGCGCATCCCCTGGAGAAAACTGTCGCGCAGTATATCGCGGCGTATAAAAGTTTGATGAACTAAAGCAATAAAATTATGCGGCAATTATCTCGCATTCTTAAAAAAATTTGCCATCGTCTGCGGGGCGCGGAAATGGCTCGGCGCTATAATTATTTGTTTGAAATTATCAAGAAAAATAGATGTAAAAGAATTATGGAGATAGGAACTTGGAATGGCGGGCGATCCCGTGAGATGATTGAAGCCGCGCAGGAGTTTAACGGTCCGGATGAAGTAGAATATTACGGCTTTGATATTTTTGAGATTATGAACGAAGAAGTTTTTACAAAAGAGGTTTCAAAAAGACCGCCGACCATGGAACAAGTCCGGGCTCGACTTGAGGCGAGCGGCGCTAAGATTCAGCTATTTAAAGGTTTCACGGAGGAAACTTTGCCAAAAGTAGTCCCCTCGCTGCCAAAGATGGATTTGGTATTTATAGATGGCGGGCACAGCATTGAGACGATTACGAATGATTGGTATTATAGCCAAAAAGTTATGGATAATAACACCGTAGTTATTTTTGACGATTATTGGAGCGGAGAATGGGGCAAGAGGAAAGATGCCGGATGTCAGAGCCTTATTGACGCGTTAGACCGGACAAAATTTGAAGTCAAAATACTGCCAATTCAGGATAAATTCAAAAAAGAGTGGGGGACACTAAAAATAAATTTTGTTCAAGTGAAAAAGGTGAAGTAAGTTTATATATTGAGTTCGCTTACGGCCCACTTTGCGCCGTCTTTATTTT
Organism: uncultured Candidatus Saccharibacteria bacterium; assembly: GCA_964374025.1. Classification (GTDB taxonomy): domain Bacteria; phylum Patescibacteriota; class Minisyncoccia; order Spechtbacterales; family HO2-43-30; genus JBASTI01. The sequence goes on along the minus strand of CAYJWU010000001.1, from coordinate 46,785 downwards.
CTCCAAAGTAGCGTGTTTTGATTTTTTCAATGGTTTTCAATTTGGGCTCTTGGTTTATTCTCAAAATAATATTTTGCGGCAGCTCTTTAGGATCTTCAACGAGGATGTTGAGTTCGGGAACTATATCGCTCAAATCGAAATAGTCACCCCACTTTTGTGTTTTCACAAATATCGAAAGTCGGTTTATAAGCGAGGCCTCAAGCAGGGCTGTAGTATGGGATCCTAAAAATACATCGGCTTTTTTCCCGTCCTCAAAAATGTTTCCGCTGTATTTAGGCAAAAACTTCACCTCCGGCATTAATTTCAGCAGTTCTTCATAAAATAAATCCTTAATCATTGGCCTTATTTTGATAGCCACGGAAAAGCGTTGATCGCGCAGTAAAACTTTTAAGTAGGGCGCGATTTCTTTTGGGTCGGTCAGGGGTTCGGAGAGCAGCATGATTTTAATTTTGTTGTTTTGCGCTTTTTGTCCCGCAACTGCGGGACTAGATTCTGAAATTTGCCGCAAGGTATATGGCCTAAGAAGTCCAGCGTACCTTACAGAGTCCTCGGCAAAAATTTTGCTGTATTTCCGGAAATAATCCTGCCACCAAGCGCTCCACACCCCAAAAACATCCGGCCCAAGTTTTTTTTCCGAAGAATACGCGGGAATGAATTCAAAAATATCATACGATTTTGTGCCGGCCCCATGCTTCATCCCAACTGTTTTTATCCCGGAGCATTTCGCCGCAATTACAAGGGAAACATTTCGCGACGTGAAATATAGCGTCCATAGAGACCTTATGCCGAAAAGTTTATAAATAGCCCGGAAGATTGGAATGACTTTCGCGGCAAGCCGAATATCGCGATCGCATGATAGTAAGGCCGAGTTATAGATGGATTTTGGAGCGAGTTTCCGCGGGATAATGAATGGAGAAAATAGGTAAATAATGGGCTGGTAGTAAATTACAAGCCTTTTTCTTATGAAAAAGTTTTTAAATAGACTTGATATGTCATTGAGCCGGACAAATTCCAGAAACCTTAAATTATTTACGCGTAAATTCTCGTAAAGTTTGTTTACGCGAAAATCCGAATCAGTTCCGGGGTATATCATATCGCTAGACCATACCGCGATTTTTCGTTTTGAGACGGTGAAGTACGCGATGCCTATAATAGCAATTATAAAAGCGGTAAAAATCAAAAACAACTTCTTTGCCTTTATTTTTTCAAAGATTTTACTTCTGTTTTTAATTTCTAATTTTTTGTTAAAACAAAGATGCTTTAAAACAAAATCGTACGGATCATAGATATTATGCAAAACAATTTTTTCATAATTTTTAACTTCCTCCCATAATTTTTCTATTTGAGTTACCGGAAAAGAAAATCGATGATATAAGGTATCATAAACCGCCCAACTTAATTCGTATCCTTGATATGTAAGGCCCTTTATATACCCTTTATTCCATTCATCGAGGAAGAGATCTCTGTTGATTTCCGCCGCCCTTTGGACAGATCCGAAGTCAGTATAATCCTCAATGGCGTAAGCATTAGCTTGACTCGGAGACGTATCAGCGCGTTTTTGGTAAATGTGGCAGGTTTTTTGCATACTTTTTTACAAAAATGTAGTTTCGGTCCTGATGCTTGGAGTGAAATTCAAACCCCTTGCTCCTCAAGAATTGAACGGCCGCGTTTGTTTCCGAGTCCCCCTTTTGTAATTCCAAGAGTATGCTCCTGACGAGAGGACTTTCTAGGGTCGTTTCCGCGCCTTTTAATATCGCAAGCTCAATGCCGTCAACGTCAATCTTGATGTGATTTGGGATCGGCATATTAAATTGCCTAATTAGGTCATCAATGCTGAACGCGAGAACCCGTTGTTTGGCTAGGGGCTCAAAAGGCCTGCCCCTATCATCTATGGCTTCGCCAAGCGCGTGGATTGAGCTGCCGGTAGCGAGGTTATGGTAGTTGAAAGTATTTATAGCGGTTTTATCGGCGAGAGCAATTGGTAGGGGAGTAATGCAATCTTCGCAGTTATTTAAGAGAATATTTCTGCAAAGTTGAGCATAGGTCATGAAAGCCGGTTCAAACGCGTATACTTTTATATTTCCGTTGAAAAATTTTGCCGCGACAAACGAATACGCGCCTACATTCGCGCCTATATCGTAAAAAACTTCGCCGCTCCTGAAAAATGTTTCTATCCATCGCACCGTTTCGGGTTCGCTCGCGCATGAAATGGGGCGAGCATGATTTTCAAATGTTGAGTCTATATTTAGGAAGATATCATGGCGGGAGTAGTCCATTTTCTTCACCAAATGGGTATTTTGCTTTATTCGCAGAAGCAGCTTAACCGGGATTTTCTTAACAACGAATATTAATAGGGGCTCAAGAAATAGATAGATTTTTTTCATGGAAGTTAGGTAGCGAAAATTGAGCGGAAAGTTTCAAGGGCTTGGGTTTGGGCTTTTTTGTAGAACTCCTTGTCGGAAGTCAATTGTTCCAAAATCTTGAGTAGCTCTATTTTATTTTTGACTATAAATTGTAAGCGCGGGGCCGAAAAATGCTTCGGTACAATTTCGGACATTGATTCCTCGCAGGTTATTACCGGAATTCCGCAATAAAGAAGCTGTAGGCTAAGCGTGGAGCTCGTATTCATTAAGACGCCAATGTCAGTTTCTGTGATCTCCTCTATATTCCAGCGACTTTTGACATGCGTTAAATTTTTATATCGCGCGCATAATTTATCATATTCGTCATGCCAATCCAAGAGCTTATGCGATTTTATATTGACTAGAATATTTCTTTCAAGCGCGAATTCGCAAATTTCCTCAATATAGTCAATCAGCTTCTCCTTATTCCCGAAGGGGATTTCTAAATTCTCTTCCATGGCCGTGACGATAGTGATTTTCCTAACCTCTTCTTTTTGTTTTATCGAAAACTTTTGAAGCCACTTCGGGGGAAAAGGTATAAATTTAGTTCTGCTGTTTTGGGTTTCCTTCGCGTATGTTTTCTGATATGTCGTCCAGATGTAGTATTCGTCCGGCTCAAAATATCGGTTTTTATTAAGAAAAACAGGAGAGCCGTGCGGATAGACAATCTGCGAAAATCCGTAAAATTGGCTCCATAATGAAAACGAATTGCCAACTACGTTATCTAAATCGGAAAGCATAACTTTTCCGATACGGTTGTCCTTGGACAGACGGCTTATAATCGAACGAATGCGCGCGGAAGCAAAAGCATAGTAAATAAAGTATCTCAAAAAAGCCGGAAGAGAGCAGCGGAGGCCGCAGTTTTTCGCAAGGCCGCGATAAATAGGAGCCAAAGCGGCAAGGTTTTCTAAAAAGTAGGGAAGTGATTTTATGTTTGAAATGAGAGATTTTTTAACCACCATAGCGCCATTGATATTTGCGTGTTTGAGGTCGCCCTTCCAATCAACTATCGCCTTAATCTCCCTTTCCTTTGTTAGGTTCTCAAGTTCAAAAGATTTTTCTAAATCTATCCCGTAGGTTAAAACAGCAATTCCGTCCGTATTTTTCCTTGCGCTGGTATTGTTTAAAAAATAGTCGCGATCTCTGTTCCAGAGAGAGGAATTGCTTTCGTTTGGGGCAGTGTTATCAAAAGTAATGCGCCTTTTGCCAAAATGCCATTCATTAAAGTTTCTTGGAATTATTCTGCTTTTCGATTGAAAATTTCCATTGTCCCGGCGCGTGCCGTTTACGATTAGAGCAAAAATAAAAAACACAAAATCGTGCTTTATGGTTCCCAAGAAATAACGCTGTTCCTTCCTTTTAAGCTGGGAAAAAATCAGTCCGTATAGTGCCAAAGCTGTTTCGTAGGATGTAAGTTTAGTTGCCAAGATATTTTTCTAATTCAAAAAAATCATGAATTGTTCCCTCTATACTCAAGCCCGCAAAAGTGTTTTTGTCGGTTATTCTGCCGATAAATTTAATTTGAGCTTCCTTTGCGCCATCATAGTCGTCAATTGAATCGCCAACCATTATGACGGTATCGCGCGATAACCTACGCGAGCGCAAAATTTTCTGGCATATCGCGCCTTTTTTTTCCGGAGAACCAAAAACCCCAATAAAGTATTTGTCGAGTCCGCGAGCCCTTGTGATGTTGCGCATCTCTACTTCTGGGGTGCCGGAAACTATGAAAAAGGATAGTTCTTTATGATATTTTTCTAAAAACTCTTTGGCGCCGGCCACAAACGGACATCGCACAACTTCTTCGTAAACGTACTTCGCAAATTTATTCCCAAGTTCCCTTTCTATTTCTTCGCTGTATGGGAGGCCAAGAATATCTTTATAAATAATTTTGAATTTTTCAAAGCGGGAGAGTCCTCCATGCGCCCTGTGCAGGGCTACGATTTTTTCCAGATGATCCGGGTAACTTTTAAATAAAGAAATAAAGGCATTTTCTTTAATGCCCATGGATTCCACAATTACCCCGTCAAAATCAAAGATAATCGTTTCGATTTTTCGATTAGGACTCATTATTTTTTAAATTACGAAATAATTTGTATATTTTTCCTGGCGTTTTTAAAAAGCGCGAAGGATTTCGCGCGAGGGATATTAAATAATGCTTTTGATACAGTAAATTAATAGCCCTCTCCTCCCGCTCGGTAAATAGATCCGAGAATGTTCTAAATAAAGTATTCGCGTGGTCGAAATTTTTGTATAAATGGCATAAGCTCATATACTTAAGCACCCCGATTTTTTTTGTCAAAATAGGCAGGCGATTCATCTCGTTGATGAATAAATCTAGTTTTTTAAAATAAAGAGCGTCCGCGGATACGAGCTGTCCGCTTCCAAAAAATTTCTTTTTTCGCCAATGCGTTGTTTGCGTAAAGTCAAAAAAAACAAAACCATGTTCTCGAAGAAAAGTATTCACGTCTTCAAAAAAGTGCTGGCCCTTGTATATTTCCGCAAATTCAACTTCAACCTCTAATCCCATAACGCCATTTTTGATTGTTTCTGTCGCGCCCCGGATAATATCAAGCTCACTGCCTTGCGTGTCAACCTTTATGAAATCAATTACATATTTTTTATCCGGGGTATTGTATTTTTTAAGAACATTATCCAAGGTGTCAGCTTCTAATTTGGTTGTATCTATGACATCAAAACGTTGGGGGTCGGGAAACTGATTCAAAAACTCTCTGTTTGGAAAATATATAGACGAAACCTCTTGTTTCCTGCATATATAAAAATCTATGAATTTTCTCTCGCTGTACAGTGGAGTACTGATTAGTATTGTCCCCTCGTCAGCGTTTTTTGATAGGTTATTGAAAGTATGTTCGTCTGGCTCTACGAAAATTTTAATTAAATGCCTTCGAGCCCCACGCCAATTTTTTTGCAGGCCACCGCTGGCGCCAATGTCGAGATGCACGATAGGAGAATGCGCGTAATATTTGTCAAACTCTCTATTTATAAAGATGTCCATTAGCGATAGGGCTTATGCTAACCCATTAAGCAGGTTCTCCACTGCCTGCTTTTCCATTAGAACGCGGGCTTCTTTCGCGTAAGAACCAATGTGCGATGTGAGAATTATGTTTTCCAACTCTCTTAATTTTCCAACATATGGCTCTTCCGAGGGGGTATCAATGCCCGCGCCGGCTAGTTTTTTTGATGTTATTGCGTCATAGAGGGCGTTTTCATCAACCAAATCTCCGCGAGAGGCATTGATAACAATGGCCCCGTCTTTCATTTTAGCGATAGAAGAAGCATTGATAATACAGCCGGCGTCACTCGGCGTATGAAGCGTGATAATGTCCGAGTTCGTTATTAAATTTCCAAGAGTTACTATTGTTGCTCCTAAGTTATCCAGCGGCGGGACAATATCATACGCTATAATTTTTACCCCCCAGGGCTGAAGCAGCCGGCAGACTGTTTTGCCGATTCTCCCGAAGCCAACTATGCCCACGGTCTTCCCCTCCAACAGCCAGCCCATGGGCTTTTGCCACTCACCCCTCCGGATAGATCTATCGCTTTGTGAGATACCCCTCAAGCAATCAAGCATTAAACCAACGGTTAATTCAGCCACTGCTCTTGTTGGGCCGTAGGGAGTGCTATAGACGTTTATTCCAAGCTCACCCGCGGTCTTAAAGTCCACATTATCAACTCCTGCTCCGCAACGGGAGATAACTTTGAGGCCCTTGAGTTGTCGTAGAACGTCGCCATTTAACGATTCGGTGCCGGCAATAATTCCCGCTGCGTCTTTGGCGAAATCCACTACTTCTTCGCTGGTTAATTTGCGTCGGTATGGATTGAGCGTGAAATCTACGCTGGCGTTTTCTAGCATCTTTACTGGGCTCTGATCGAATTCTCCAAATGTGGTTGTGGATATAACTATTTTCATGAATATTTGACTATTAGGGGGTCGTTAGCCATTAATCTTTGAACCAGTTCCAAATCTTCTCTTGTATCAACACTATGGGTTTGAAAGGGAGTGGGCGCCATCTTCACTTTATAGCCATGTTCCAAAACGCGCAGCATATCAATTGATTCCGCAATTTCAAGGGGAGTGGGCTTTAACTGATTAAATTTAAGCAAAAAGTCGCGCCGAAAGGGGATTATGCAAACCTGTTTCCACATTGGAAATCCAGTCGCGCCCTTTTTACGAGTAGGGATCGGCTCGCGGGACATATATACCGCGAAGTTCCTTTTATCCAAAACCACTTTTATGCAGTTTGGATCTTCATGTTCCTCTTGGCTTTCGATTGGCTCGGTGAGATTGCTTACAAGAACGGAAGAGTCTTTGAGAAGGGGTTTTACTGAAGCATCTATCATTTTGGGGTGCACCATGGGTTCGTCGCCCTGAATCATTACAACGATATCCTGTTTTTGCTTCAGCCCTTTCTCAATTTTAAGCATTGCTTCGGCAGATCTGTCTGAAGCGCGCTCGTGGGTGTCTTTAGTCATCACTGCCTTGGCCCCGATAGATGACGCGTAGTCCATTATTTCTTTATCACAAGTGGCGATATAAACCTCGTCAAGAGATTTGGCCATTTTACAGCGAAAATACACATGCCCAACCATGGGAACGCCGAGAATTTTTGCCAAAGGTTTTCCCGGGAATCTGCTTGATCCCATTCTCGCGGGTATAATGCCGATGACTCTAAGTTTCTTTTTTGGATTTTTCATGCTATTTTTTAATTTTAGATATTCGTTCCCTTAGGCATTCCCCTAAAAAGAGAGTATCTAATCCAAAAGCGAGAAACCGATATCCTTCGGCAAACTTGCGCTTAAAAAGCTCTGGGTCAGGAGAGACTACATGAAAACCGGCTGTTTTACCCATCTTTTTCGCGATTTTTATTACGCGATCTAGGGCAGATTTGACTTGGGGATTATCAAATTCACCCGGAACGCCCAAGGATCCCGAAAGATCATACGGGCCGACAATAAAGCCATCTACGCCCTTTACGGCGAGGATCGCCTCCAGGTTTCTTACTGCTTCAATATGTTCAACTTGGACAATCACAACACTTTCCTTCGCGGCCCACTTTTTGTATTTTTCAAACTCCAGGCCATATCCTTGGGCCCTGCCCAGCCCCACCCCCCTTTTCCCGAAGGGCGGATATTTTACTGCCTCCACGGCCTTTATAGCTTCCTCTTTGCTGTTTACCATTGGCACGATGACACCCTTTGCTCCGGCATCCATCACGCGTTTTATCAAGTAAGAGTCGTTTTCGCCAACCCTGACGAGAGGCGTGCAGCCGGAGAGCTCAATAACCTGCATAAGTATTTGCGCATCGCCTAAATCAATCGCGCTATGCTCCATATCTATTGTCAGCCAATCAAAACCGGCCTTAGCCATCATTTCGGCTATCGCGGGATGACCGAGGGTAATCCAGGAGCCGACGGAGAGTTTATTTTTTAGTAGAGCCTCTTTAAGTGGAATCATACTTTGATACTATTGATTATTGGTCCTCTCGGTATAGAAGTCAAGTGCAAGAAGTAATTGAGAATATGATAACAAGATATTGTTATATAGCGCAATAGCCGCGATACTCATTGACACCTTTTGGTACTATTTAGTATAGTTTATTTATATATGATAGATCAAGAGATAAAGCCAAACGCAGTATATACCACGAAGGAAACACAGATGTTGCTTAAGGTAAGCAGCAGCACTATGAAGCGTATGATAAAGAAGGGCATAATACGCGCGAATAAAGTTGGCGGGCAGTATCGTTTTTTGGGCCGTGAATTGCTTAGGGTTATATCTCCAGCGGTTGAGAAAAGGGCGATACATTGGTACCGCGGCATGAAGAAGAGCATTAGTGATAAAATAAGGGATTGGTAGTTAGTTTGAAGAAATGAAACGAGCCATAGATATTATTATACAGGCAAGGATGGGATCAACGCGTTTGCCGGGGAAAGTCCTCTTGCCATTTGCGGGAGTATCAGTACTTGAGTATATTGTAGAATCCGCAAGGGCTTCCAGCCGCGTGGGAAATGTTATAGTCGCGACCACTATTAACCCGAAGGATGATGCCATAGAAGAACTATGCAAAAAGAGATTATATATATATTCGCGAGGGAGCGAGCAGGACGTGCTTGGGCGATATTATGAAGCTGCGAGGAGATTTGCAAGCGAAATTATAGGCAGAGTTACTTCCGATAACATATTTACAGATATGATAGAGATGAGCAGATTGGTTGATATTTTGATAAATGAAAATTTAGACTACGTGAGCAACCATAGAAGCGGGATGCCCGTGGGAACCGGATCGGAGGTATTTACATTCCACGCGCTTGAAGCCGCGCATCATGACGCAAAACTAGATTACGAACGCGAACATGTGACTCCATATTTCTACAAACATTCCGAACTATTTAAGCAGAAGGATGTAGCGCCCCTGAAGTCGTATAACGCGGATGGCATTCGTTTAACATTAGACACAGAGGAGGATTATCAAATGTTTAAAAAAATAGAGTCAGTATTTTTCCGTGATAACAGAGGAGAAATTATACTGGAAAAAATTATTGAATTTTTGCGTAATAATTCGCGATAACCCATGGATAAAGCGCATGAAAAATTTATGCCATTTTGTCTGCCAACAATTGAAAGGGATGAAATAAATGAGGTAGTAGCAATTCTTAGATCGGGGTGGCTATCTACTGGCCCGAAGACCCGTCAATTTGAAAAGGATTTCGCGTCATACATCGGAGTGAAATACGCGATTGGGCTGACATCCTGTACCGCCTCGCTACATTTGGCTCTTCTTGCCCATGGCGTAGGTCCGGGAGACGAGGTGATAATGCCTTCTTTTACTTTTGCTTCCTGCGCAAATATGGTTGTTAACGTAGGGGCAAAACCTATATTTGTCGACATAAGGGAAGATACATTAAACATTGATCCCGAGAAAATAAAAGGCGCTATCACGAGAAATACAAAAGCTATTGTCCCTGTTCATTACGGCGGGAATCCCTATGATATTGAGGCAGTTAATGAAATCGCAAAAAATAAGAAACTCATTATTATCGAAGACGCGGCTCATGCCCTAGGGAGTGAGTATAGGGGGAAAAAGATTGGTTCATTTGGCAACACAACCTGTTTTAGTTTTTATCCTACGAAGTGCATTACTACGGGAGAAGGCGGGATGCTTACAACGAATAACAGGAGCATTGCCGATTTCGTAATAAAAAACAGACTGCACGGAATTTCAAAAGATGCCTGGAAGAGATATTCTAAAGGCGGGTCTTGGCGATATGATATAGAATATGCGGGTTGGAAGTACAATATGTTTGATATCCAAGCGGCTCTCGGTATTTGTCAATTGAAAAAAGCAGATAAGTTTATGAAAATAAGAAATGAATACGCGAGTCTGTATACGGATGGCCTGAAAGACCTGAAGCGCATAAAAATTTTTAGTACAGAAGCCCTATCAAGGCACGCATATCATTTATACCCCATATTAGTTGAAGGCTTTGCGCGAGATTTATTCATAGAAAAACTCGCAAAGAAAAACATAGCCGCAAGCGTGCATTTTATACCCCTGCACATGCAATCTTTTTACCGAAAGAAATTCGGTTATAAGCGGGGCATTTTGCCCATAACGGAAGGAATATTCAGAAGAATAGTTTCGCTCCCATTGTATCCTAAAATGACGAAAGGGGATGTTAACTACGTAATTCATTCAGTAAAAGAAATATTATCTTAATATGAAGGAATTCAAAATAGGCAAAACAAAAATAGGAGCAGAAAATCCATGCTTTGTAGTCGCTGAAATCGGCATTAATTATGACGGCAAGTATGAGCAAGCTCTGCAGTTAATTGACGTTGCGGCAGAAACTGGTTGTAACGCTGTTAAATTTCAACTTTTTAGAGCAGGGAGAATGTATCCTCAAAATGCAGGAAAATATAAAATTGCAAGTGGGGAAAAGCGCGATATATTAGAGATTATTAGAGACTCCGAGCTTCCATTTGCGTGGCTGCCCAAATTGCGCAAATATTCGCACGCAAAGGGCTTGGAGTTTTTCTCTTCAGTTTGCGACGAGGTCAGCGCGGATATGCTGGAAAAATTTGGCACAGATGCGTATAAAATTACATCTTCCGAATCTTCGCACATACCACTCATCCGCCATGTCGCAAAAAAGAATAAGCCCGTCATAATCTCATTTGGCATGGCTAAATTGAAAGAGATCGCAGAGGCCGTGGAAGCTATAGAGAACGAAGGCAACAATAAGATAGTTATTATGCATTGCGTTGCCGTATACCCAGCTCCTCTAAAAGTTTTAAATTTGCGTACAATAAATATGTTTAAGCAATGTTTTCCGCGCGCAATTGTCGGGTTTTCCGACCATAGCCGAGATCCCGCCATGGGGCCAAAGGCAGCCGTTGCTCTGGGTGCTAAGGTTGTTGAAAAACATATAACATTAGATAGGCGCATGCCAGGGCCGGATCATTCTTTTGCGCTTAATCCCAGAGAATTGAAGTCTATGGTGAAAGCAATAAGGGATACGGAAAATAAGCTCCGCGCCGGAAAAGGCGGCGACATCAAAATAAACTCAATTGTGCTTGGCAAAACCGAACGAAACATTAAGCAGGAGAACTACTATAGGAGTTTTTTGTACAGGACTATTTTTGCGATACGGGGCATAAGAAAGGGAGAAAAGTTTACTTCAAGAAACATTGCTGTGTTGCGCCCAGGAAAGAACAGGAGCGGATTGGAGCCAAAGTACTACGATTTACTAATGAAAGGGTATAGAGCGGTGCAAGATATTCCTTCCAACAAAAGCATAACATGGGACGATATACTGACTAAATAGAAGACAAATATGAAACCGAAAGTTAGTGTTATTATACGTACTTTCAATTCTAGGGAGTTTGTTGAGAGAGCAATTTCTAGCGCGCTAGATCAATCTTTTGGGGGAGGCGTATACGAAGTTATAGTAGTGGATGACGGATCAACTGATGGGACAATAAATATTGTGCGCGGCTTTAATAAAAAAATCCGCGCAATAGAAAGTGAGCATGCCGGTCCTGTTTCCGCGATTAATGTTGGTATAAAAAATTCATCAACCCCCTTCGTGATTTTACTGGATTCAGACGATATGTTTGAGAAAAATTGTATAGAAGAGCTGTATTCTCGACTCAATCTAGATAAAAAAGCGGCATTTGCGTACTGCGATTACTGGGAGCATTCAAGAAATAACACAAAAAAAGTCGTATCGTTGGGCGATAATATTTTTAACAGTATCGCAGAAGGAATTATGTTTAGGAAGGAGATTCTTTTTAAGGTTGGGTTATATGACGAAGAACTTATTTTTCCGGAATACGATATTCTTATTAAAATAATGAATCAAAAATACAAAGGCGCGCACGTAGCAACCCCCCTATTCCATTATATTCGTCGTGAAAACAGCATAACGGCAGATCGAGGACTTGTGGCAAGGGGGCTGAAGCAGCTAGAGGAAAGGTACGGTACTCGATATCCAATTCGGGAGTACTAAAATTTTATAAACTTGCCACCAATGAAGATTACTATTTTGGTGGATAACCCAAGTAGTTGGTTTATCCCCCACGCAAAAGGATTAAGAGAAAGTTTGCGCAAAGAGGGTCACGCAGTTTTTTTGGCGCATAGTTATAGTCAAATAAAAAGAGGCGATTGTTTGTTTCTTTTAAGCTGCGAGAGAATTGTTGGGAGGGATATATTACAGTTGAATAAACATAATATTGTTATACATGGAAGTAAATTGCCGCAAGGTCGCGGATTTGCTCCGCTCATATGGCAAGTTCTCGAAGGGAAAAAGAAAATTTGGTTTACTTTATTCGAAGCAACTGAAAAGGTAGACAGCGGTAATATTTATCTCGAAGATCACATTATACTAGAAGGCCACGAGTTACACGACGAACTTAGAGAAAAGCAGGCAAACAAAGTAATCGAAATGGCACTTAAATTTATTGCAAAATATCCGAATTTTGTTTCAAGGGTTCAGCGAGGCACCTCTTCATGGTATCGCCGAAGAACTTGGCGGGATGGCGAGCTGGATATCAATAAATCAATAAAAGAAGCGTTCAATAACTTGCGCGTAGCAGATAATGGGAGATATCCTGCCTTTTTTAAATACAGGGGCCATAAGTATATCATTAAAATCTATAAGGCGGATTAATGGACAACAGATCTAAAATTTTGGATATGCTGATTAGTGATAAAGCTAGCATAAAACAGGCCATTGGACTTATAGATCGCAATGGACAGAGAGTTGTATTTGTTGTTGATGGAAAAAAGAAAATTCTTGGTTCGGCAACGGACGGCGACGTGCGAAGAGCAATTTTGAGGGGCGTGGGAATAGATGAGCATATAGCTTCTATTATGAATACGGATCCGCTAGTCGCGGAAGATTCGTGGGATTTTTTCCGCATAAATAAATTTCTAAGGAGCAATAGGGTAATTGCGCGCGGGCCATTCGAATATTTTAAAATCCCTTTAGTTAATAAGACGAAAGAAGTGGTTGATATATTGGATGTGCGCGGAGATAAATTTTCGCGCTTTTCGGAAAACAAATTCAGTGGCTGGAGATCCCCAAACGTAAGGAAGATATTAGTTATAGGAGGGGGAGGGTATACGGGATCTGTTTTGGTGCATGATTTGCTTGACCGGGGTTATGACGTTAATGTATTAGATGCTTTTTTATATGGCTACGATTCATTAAAAGACATAGAATCTCGAAGGAATCTTCGGATTGTAAAAGGAGACACAAGGCACGTGGAAGACTTAACGGACGCAATGCGCGATGTGGACGCAGTAGTACACCTTGCCGAGATTGTTGGAGATTATGCCTGTTCCATAAATCCTGAAATTACAGTGCAGACAAATTATCTTGCGACTAGACTTATTGCTTCGATGTGTAAATATTTCCAGATAAATAGGTTAATATATACTTCTTCCTGTAGTGTGTACGGAGCGACTGAATCCGAAGAGCTTCTCAACGAAGAGTCAGAGCTTAGGCCGGTTTCACTTTATGCAAGGATGAAGATTGCGTCAGAGAGGGCGCTTCTTGAAATGAGAGATGAGAATTTCGCGCCCACTATCTTGAGATTGGCCACTGTATACGGAAAATCTTTCAGGCCGCGATTTGATCTTGTCGTGAATTTACTCACAGCACGGGCTGTAAAAGGAAAAATTATAACTATTTTGGGCGGCAAGCAATGGAGGCCGAATGTGCACGTAAGAGATGTCGGAGAATTTATTATAAAAATTCTTAAAGCGCCGATACAAGAAGTAGGCGGACAGATTTTTAACTGCGGCAGCAATGAGCAAAATTACAGAATAGAGGAGCTGGGGGATATTGTTCACGAAGTTGTACCGGATGCGCGCATACAAATAGAGACGGGAGCAACAGATATCAGAAATTATAAAGTTGATTTTGGAAAGGCACGAAGCGAGCTACATTTCGTTCCATCAAAGCAGATAGAGGATGGGGTGCGTGAGATTAAGGATTTGATCGAATATGGGAAAGTGAATTACGAAGATAAAAGATATTCAAATGTTCAATGGCTTAAGAATGGGCATGCGTGAAGTTTTTTAGGTGTTTATTTTTATATTACTATGTATTATCACAAGGTTTGCATAATTGATTATGGCGTAGGAAATCTGACGTCAGTAAAGAATTCTCTGGAGCTGCTTGGAGTATCGGCAACAATTTCAAGTAGTCGAGATTCGATAAGGAAGGCGACGCATCTTGTATTGCCGGGCGTGGGAAGTTTCGGCGCGGGTATTTTGGGGCTCCGTGTGCGGAATCTCATTCCGGTTTTACGCGAAGAAGTTGTTGAAAAGAGAAAGAAAATCCTTGGAATTTGTTTGGGTATGCAGCTTTTTGCCTCGGAGGGTTTTGAAGGGGGATCGCATAAAGGACTTGATTTCATAAAAGGAAAAGTCGTAAAAATTGATACAAGGGAATCGGGGCATAGATTGCCTCATATTGGATGGAACAACGTTGCGATAGAAAATCGCCATATAATAACAAGTAGATTTGAGAGTGAGCCCATTTTCTACTTTGTGCATAGTTATCATTTTGTGCCAGACGAGAGGCGTGTAGTTGCGGGCACATCTTGCTATGGTCATGATATTGTGGCACTGGTTGAGGATGGCAATATCTGGGGGACCCAGTTTCATCCAGAAAAGAGCGATATGGATGGCCTGCAAATTTTTAAAAACTTTTTAGATCTTTGAATCCTATGTTGAAGCCACGACTTATCGCTGTTCTTCTTCTTAAAAACGGCATTATTGTGCGCAGCCGAGAGTTTAGTTTCCATCAGTCGCTCGGGGACCCGATTGGGCAAGTCGAAAGATTCAGTTCGTGGAAGGCCGATGAAATTATTTACCTTGACATAAGCAGGGAAGGAGGTCATGATTATCGTGATCGTTTGAGTATGATCGGCTCGACTACTTCAAAGAAAGATATCCCAGTGACATTCAGGGACAGCTTTGTTGATGTTGTCCGTTGTATATCAGCAAAATGCACGGTACCTCTTACAATAGGGGGAAAGATCCGTACGCTTGACGATATGCGTATTTGTTTAAAAAACGGGGCGGACAAGGTGAGCATTAATACTAAAGCCATTAGTGATCCGTCATTTATTACGCGCGCCGCAAAACTATTCGGAAGCCAATGTATTATTGTATCGGTTGACGCAAAATATGATCCGATTACAAAGAAGCATGAGGTATATACGGATTTTGGGAAAAAACCAACGGGTCTCGATCCGGTTCTCTGGTGTCGCGAAGTTGAAGAAAGGGGAGCGGGGGAAATACTGCTTAATTCCATTGATCGAGATGGTACGGGGAAAGGATATGACCTCGTACTCATACGAAAGGTTGTAAATTCAGTATCTATACCCGTTATAGCCCTTGGAGGAGTTGGCCGCTTCGAACATTTTGTAGAAGGGCTTAGGGATGCGCAAGCGACAGCAGTTGCGGCAGCGAATATTTTTAATTTTACTGAGCAGAGTATCATAAATGCCAAAAAGTATATGAAGGAGTCCGGCATTGATATGCGAGTATAATTTTTTCACACCCCATGCAACATGATCCCACAAATCGTCCTCCGCGTATGAGATATTGTGCGCGGTGCACGTATCCTGCGATTGCGGTAAATTTGACTCTCAATGAAGAGGGAGTTTGCAGTGGTTGCGTTGTGAATGACGAGAAGATGAAGATTGATTGGAATGTGAGGGAAAAAGAATTTGCCGATTTGTTGTATTCTTATCGGGATAAGACAAAAAGTAACTATGATTGCATTATTCCAGTTAGCGGAGGGAAGGATAGCCACTTTCAAGTTTGGTATATAAAGAAGAAATTGGGATTGAATCCGCTTCTTGTTACGTACTATACTCACAATTACACCCCCACGGGCGAGGAGAATCTGCGCAATATCAGCAGGGTATTTGGCGTCGATCATTACATATTTACGCCGAGCCTTGGAGTTATTAAAAAAATGAATCGCGCCGGTTTTATAAAAACCGGTGATATGAGCTGGCATTTTCATTGCGGGGTATGGACAACTCCGTTTCAGATCGCGGTAAAATTCAATATCCCGCTTGTTATTTACGGAGAGCATGGATTTCTCGACCTTGCGGGCAAATACAGCCTTGATGATAGACCAGAGTTTACGGTACGGGAGCGCAAAGAAGATTCCTTGCGCGGATATGACTGGTATGACTTTGTTGGCGAAGAGGGTTTGTCGGAGGAAGATTTGCTGTGGGCGAAATTTCCCTCGGATGAAGAAATTGCGCGAGTGGGAGTTCGTGGCGTCTTTATGGGAGTATATGTGTATTGGGATGCGAATAAGCATACTCGGGAAATAAGTTTGAAATACGGCTTTAAGCCCAACCCCGAGCCATTTGAAAGGACATATAGAACAACATCAAACGTGGATGATATCCACGAAAACGGAATAAAGGATTATTTAAAATACATAAAATTTGGTTATGGCCGCTGTACCGACCATACTTCCAAAGATATAAGATTGGGCATTATGGATCGTAAAACGGGCATAGAATTAGTGAGAAAATATGATCATGTCAAAGCAAGAAAATCCCTAGAATATTTTTTGAATATGACGGGTATGACGGAGGAGGAATTCGATAAGATTGCCGATACATTTCGTAACCCCAGGGTATGGTGGAAAAATGAGCGAGGCGAGTGGGTAAAAGATTATATATGGGATACTATATGAAAATATATTCACGAGACATTGATTCAAAAAAACATTGGGACATAAGCGCGAAGAAATACGCGGAAGAAATGAACAATGCGTATCATCTTCATAGATTTTCTATGATACGGAAATTGTACCAAGATATCGATTTTGTGGGAAAAAAATGTTTTGATTTCGGCTGCGGAGACGGAGCTACAGTAATTGAGTTCCTTGGGAGAAAGGCGGATTGTATAGGTATAGATATTTCGGAAAAGATGATAAAACTCGCGAAAAAGTCTTTGAAGAAAAATGGCCATAATGGGAAAAGAGCCGAAGTGGGCAGCGTATATGACATGGCGAAATTTCAATCAGAGAGCTTTGATGTCATAACTTCGTTTAATGTCTTGGCATATCTTAACGACGAAGAGAGTGATATGTTTTATCGCCAAGCTCAAAGGATGCTCAAAAAAGGCGGGGCGCTTATTGTGACTCACTCAAACGAACTTTTTGATATCTATTCTTTAAATAGTTATACCGTAGAATTTTTTGCTAAATATTTTTATGAGGGCGACAGAGATTCTATTGTGAAATTACTTACGGGGGGAGCGGGTCCTGAGATCGTCACGTTTAATGTTCGCGCAAACCCCCTCAATTACAAGTATGAACTTAAGAATTATGGATTTTTGGAGGTGCAGCAGGAATTTTATAACCTTCACAAACGCGCGCCCAGTCTCCTTCCGAAGGTAAAAGACTATCCCAATACGTTGAATTTCTCTGCGGAGGATAAATGGAAACTTTTGTTTATGTGCAGTGCTTTTGGCTCTCGATCCATTAAAATATAGCTTATGCTTAAAGAAAATGATATTCGGCCAGATGAGTTAATGGCCGAGCAAAAGCGCCTTTTCATCCTCGATGTCAGGGATTTGTTAAAGCGTAGGGATAAGTTTGTAGCGGTTTGTTGTCCCGCATGCGATTCCAAGGAATATAAAAAAGAATGGCGTAAATACGGATTAACCTTTGTCCGCTGCAAGAAATGCGATACGGTTTTTGTTTGTCCCCGCCCGACGAGGGAAGTAATAGATGAGTATTCCCGCTATTCACGCAATTACGTTTATTGGAATAAATATATTTTTCCGGCATCAGAAAACGCCCGGCGTGAAAAAATTTTCAAACCAAGGGCCGAATTAGTAAGGGATCTTTGCATGAAATATAAAGTAAATTTAGGAACAATTGTTGATGTCGGAGCGGGTTTTGGAACTTTCTGCGAAGAAATCAAGAAACTGAACTTGTTTAAACGAGTTATTGCAGTAGAGCCAAATACCGATTTAGCCGATACGTGCCGCAAGAAGGGAATTGAAACTGTGGAGAGGCGCATAGAAGATACGAAGTTCCGCGGGAAGATAGACGTGATAACAAATTTTGAAGTTATCGAGCATTTATTTTCTCCAAAAGAGTTTTTGCTTGGCTGCAGGGCCGTATTGTCTAGGGGCGGTATTGTCATAACAACATGCCCCAATATAGAAGGATTCAACCTCAAAGTTACGAAAGAAGTGTCTGATACTGTTGACGTTGAACATCTAAATTATTTTCATCCCGAGTCTTTAGCCCTTTTGCTGGGAATATGCGGGTTCGATGTTATGCACAGTTCTACGCCCGGGCAATTGGATGCTGAATTGGTAAGGAAAGATGTGCTTGCCGGAAATTTTGATATATCCAATCAGCCATTCTTAAAGCAGATTCTCATAGACAGATGGGGGGAACTTGGCGAGAAATTTCAAAATTTTCTTTCAAAAAATATGTTATCATCCAACATGCTTTTAATCGGTAAAAAAAGGAACTAACATTATGATTCGAGTTTGTTATATACCAGAAGGTAAGGATTATATACTTTTACGACATGTGGCGAGGATACTCAAGGATAAGGGTATCGAATTTTTATTTGTGGCAAGGACCAAAGATTTGTTCCAGGAGTGCAGACGTGATGGATTTGAGGTATATTTTATTTCCAATATATGGGATCAAGAGATCGCACTTTCTCAAAGTGATTTACTTAAATTTGATTTGGGGCATGGCCCATATCCTATAAATTCCGTGTATAAGTCCGATATTTATTTGGATCGCGTTTCCTCCAAAGACCAAGTGGAAAAGCAGCATGTAATCGCGCTTGCGTACGAATATTGGGAAAAGTTTTTCGGAGATCATAATATTGATTATTTGCTTTTGGTTGATGCGGCATTTTTTTCTTCAAGGGCCGCTTATAATGTGGCAGTTTCGCGCGGAAAACCGCGAGTCGGGATGTTAATGCCAGGTCCCGGAGAAAGATACATAGTTTTATGCGATATGGGCAAGGACTATTGTTGGAGCGAACTTATGAATTCTATAAAAGAAGGGTATAAACCGCTGACAAATGAGCAGCGCAGGATTGCTTCGGATTATATTACCGATTATTTTTCAAGCAACAAAGATGCCCGAGAAAGATTTAATATTTTTATGGGCGAGTCTTTTATCAAACGTTTTCGGGATTTTTTTTACTACTTTCATTCCGCGGTTAAAGCACGGTTTCAGAATGACCCCATTGATGCCGCTGTAACTAAGTATGCCAATAAGAGATTGGTTAGGCAATCGTGGTACAAATACGTTACGTATAATATGTTTTCGTACGATAAACCCCTAAAAGAACCTTATGTGTATTTTCCAATATTTTATGAAAGAGAAGCATTCAATTTAGCAAGCTTTCATTATTGGACGGATAACCAGGACTCTTTGATTAAAGAAATTGCTGAAAATTTACCGGTTGGAATGAAACTATATGTAAAGGAGCACCCTGCCACACCGGGCGAACTATCGCTAAAGAGGCTCCAAAAAATAAAAAAAATCAGAAATGTTAGATTGATCCATCCCTTAACAGACAGACAGTTGTTAATAGATAATTCTGAAGCTGTGGTTGTTCTAAACGGCAGTTCTGGATGGGAAGCGTATCTTAAACGTAAGCCGGTTGTGATGTTGGATTCTAAAATTTATTTTAGTTACAGCAATCTCATCTATAAGGCAAATGATCCCTGCGATGTTCCCGCAGCTATATTTAAAGCTATTCAAAATGGTTCGGGGATATACGACGAAAACAAAGAGGAGTGGCTTTGGTTTATATATAATGTAATATCTACCTGTAGTGAGGGTATGTATATGAGTTCTGTGAGCGGAGTTATATCAGACCACGTTGAAGACAGGGAAGGAAATCACGCAAAGATCGCGGATTATATAGCCCAAAAGATTCGAAGAGATCTTTGCTAATGCGCAACTTTCAACTAAACCTTTTTTCGTGTACTATTTACTTACTTTAAAATTATTTAAAAGAGCCTACGGAAGATACTGGCCGCAAATTATTTTTTTGGCGCTTCTTGGATTTTTTGGCGCATCCTTAGAGGGTATTGGCGCGACCGCTCTAATTCCTCTGTTTCATAGTCTAACCCAAGCCGGAGAGGCGGGAGACTTGATATCCAAAGCGATCGGACAATTTTTGGGATGGTTTGGTTTGGAATTCTCCCTGAGGACTCTGCTACCTCTTGTAGTTATATTATTTATTCTTAAGGGGATTGTATTTATTATCTCACAATATATCTCGGTTAGGATCTCCGCGGATTACGAGCGAAATATAAGAAGCGTTTTGTTCTTGGAAACCCTAAAGTCCAAATGGACTTTTCTCATAGGGCAAAAAATCGGGTACCTGGAAACTATTCTGATAAGGGATGCCGAGGAAGCCAGGGGAATTTTTTTGTGCTTCGGAGAAGTTATAGTAACTACAGCGAGTCTACTCGTTTACGTGCTTGTTGCTTTTAATATATCTCCCGTTGTAACTTCGCTTTCTTTAGCTATGGGGGTTGTTATATTTTTTTTCATCAGGCCGGTGTTTTATAAGATTAGAGAGCTGTCCCGCATAGCCGCTAGCGCGTATAGCGATATGTCGCATCACGTTAGCGAAAGCATTATCGGGCTAAAAACCATCCGCGCGAGTCTGGTCGAAGATTCCATTCATAGCAAGGCAAACGAATTCTTTGATCTGCTAAAGCTCGTGCGGATAAGAGTTCTTTTACTTAGGGCGGCCTCCTCGGTGCTAATAGAGCCAGTCAGTATTATTTTTATAAGTGTGATATTTGCTTTCTCATATGTTACTAATAATTTTGAGATCGGCACTTTTGCCGCTACGATATACCTTGTCCATAAGACTTTTCGGCATATTCAGAATGCGCAGGCAACGCTGTATAGAATAAACGAGAGCCTGCCGTATCTCCAAAGGATAATGAGTTTTAGGGATACTATTACTGTAAATAGAGAAATGCATAAAGGTACGAAGCCCTTCAGCTTCAATAATTACCTGGAATTTAACAATATTACTTTCGGATACGGAGAAGGTAAGCAAAAAACCTTATGCGATTTTTTCCTCAAAGTAAAAATGGGTGAGATGGTTGGCATAATTGGAGAATCTGGCGCCGGAAAAACAACCTTGGTAGATTTATTGTTACGGCTTCTTGAGCCGCAGGGCGGAAAGATTTTAGCTGATGGCGTTGATATATCAGAAATAGATATAAAAGAGTGGCGAAAAAATATTGGATACGTCTCGCAGGATATATTTGTAATAAATGACAGCGTAGAGAATAATATACGATTTTATGATGATAATATTTCGGATCGCGACACGCAGTCGGCGGCGCAAAGGGCTTACATATACGATTTCATAGAGGCGCAGCCAAATAAATTCAAAACGCAAGTTGGTGAAAGAGGGGTTTTATTGTCCGGAGGAGAAAAACAGAGGATAGTATTGGCAAGGTACCTTGCGAGAAATTCTAAAATCCTAATACTGGATGAGGCAACAAGCGCGCTGGATAATAAGTCGGAACTCATGATAAAAAAGGCAATAAATGAATTAAGGGGAAAGGTTACAATATTTATTATTGCCCATAGATTGTCCACACTGCTCAATTGCGATAGGGTTGTATTTTTGGAAAATGGAAAAATAGTAGAGGATGGCTCCCCAAGAAGTTTATTGGAAGATAAGAGTTCGAGATTCTATAAATTATACCATATAGCAGACGAACAATGGATTTCTCCCAACATTCGTGCTACTTTCTGAAGAATAAGTTCAGGGTTTTAAGCAGTATTGATATATCAAGGATTAGAGATCTGTTTTTTAGGTAATATAAATCGTACTGAAATTTCTCGTAGGTATCCATTGGCGTGCGGGCATATCTAAAGTTAATCTGTGCCCAGCCGGTAAATCCGGGTTTTATAATGTGGCGGATGTTATAGTGGGGGATTTGTTTTTCAAGTTCTCGCACAAACTCTATGCGCTCGGGCCTTGGGCCCACAAGGCCTATATCTCCTTTTATTATATTTATCATTTGGGGAAGCTCATCCAGGTGGGTCCTTCTAAGAAACGCGCCAATTTTTGTTACTCTCGGGTCTACTTTTTGGGCCCATACCGGATTGCCGCGTTCCGCCTCTTTTATCATTGAGCGAAATTTAATAAGCCGGAATAGCTTTTTGTTTCCCCCGACACGTTCTTGAAAATAAAACACGGGGCCCGCGCTTTCCCATTTAATCAAAAATGCGATTAATGGCCACGCGGGCAAAAGTGCCGCGAGCACTACCGACGCGGAGATGATATCTAGGATCCTTTTTGCGCTGTCGTATAGTTTTTTTTGCTGCTCATTTATGTTTTCAAGAAACCACGTCTGATTTATGTATGATATGGGAATGCGCCCGGTAAGCAATTCGTAGCTTTGGGCAAGGTCAAGAAATCTTATTTTATGGGGTATGCATTCATAAAAGGCGCGGGCGATCGCCGGGTTTAAATGAGGATTTTCTGCTGTAATCACCGTGTCTATTTTTGCTGTCCGCAAATTTTCTACGAGATCTTTGTCCGTAAAGTATATTTTGGTTTCGCCGAATATACCGTCTCCGAGTATCGGCTCGGTGCTTATGAGAGCCGCAAGATTATAGCCCATATAGGGGCGCATATTCATGATGGTCGCAAGTTCCCTCGCGTGTTCATTTATTCCCGCGATAGCTACATTGATTCGCAAATGACTTGTAATAAATCTTTGAAATAGGGCCCGCCAAAGACTGACAAATATTGCCGCGACGAACAAATTTATGACAAGGTTTGTTTTCGGGGTGACTGCGGGGTTAAGTAAATAAAAAAGGATTGTGCCAAAGACCCCTCCCGCAATATGGACAATTATGATGCTCGCGAAGAAAGAGGTGGTGGATTTAACTGATCTTATATCGTAGAGGCCGATTACATAAAATGTCAGCAGAATAAAAAGATATATAAAGAGAAATGGGTAGAGGTGTTGAAGTATTACCTCCTCACTGGGGTCTCCGCCAAATCGAACTATAAGCATCAACGGCAAAGACAAAAGAAGGAGCAGGGCATCTCCCGTAAAGAGAATTATTTTTTTTAGCGCCCACATTTGCATCATCGCTTTAATGTATATCTTATACGGTTCCATAGCAAGCTTATCGCTAGCCAGGCGAGGATTATAACTAGCGGCATAATTGGCAGCGTATAGCGGGGGTATGGATAGAGTATCACATGCACTGCCCAAAAGTAGAGGATCACAACTCCAAGAAGTATCGCGGTTTTTTTTCTTTCAAGGTATAGCCCAAGGGCCGCGAGGGCTACGGTTAAAATAAAAATTATTTTATAGATAAGAAAAGCCGCGCCGAAAAGCCGGTTTTGTTTAAGGAGAAGTTCGGCGTTCGTTCCTCCCGCGCCGGGATTCCAAAATAAATAGATGTTTTTTAGCCGCGCTCGCGCGTTGTCTAAGATCGTTGCTTCTCCGGGCTTTAACACCTTTGATCCTTTTGTGTAATCCAATCTTTCATAAGCGCGTTTTACGCTGTCCTCTAAGCCGCCTGCTATCGGAATAAAAGCATTAAACTCTAGAAAATTTCTAATGGTCCAGGGGGAGAGTGTCAGTATAAAAACAGCAAGAAGAATAAAGTATTTTTTCCATTCGTACGTTACGCGACGCATTCTGCGAAATAGTATCGCAAAAAGTAACGCTAAACCAACTAGCCAGAACGGCAATAATAGGACGAGAGGTCGAGTGAGGGCGGTTATGCCGAGCATTGCGCCGGAGAGAATTGCTGTTTTTGTGCTTGGCTTTTCGTAAAAATTGATCAGCGCGTAAACCGCGGCTATAAGAAAGAATATGGATAATACTTCGGTTAGGATGAGTTTGCTGTACAGCAATAAATACGGCCACGCGGCGATATTCAGCGCCGCAAGGAAAGCGAAGTTTCGAGCGACGAATCTCTTAGCTATTAAGTACCCAAATAAACTTATTCCGGCAAGTATAAAAATTTGAACGATACGAGCCGCTTCAAATCCTCCTCCCGCTCTATAGATTAGCGATAGAAAAAATGGATATCCCGGCGCGACGCGGGCCGTTGGCTCGCCGCGCTCGCCAAATCCGGTTCCATCTCTAATACTCTCGGCTATCGGATGGTAATGATTAATAGTATCTCGGTTAAGGGGGAAATCGGGCGTAAGAATGTTAAACGTAACGCCAATTATTGAACTTATCGCAAAAATGACTAAACAAAAGAAAGTATTGCTATTGAGCAGCTTGCTTTTTAGCATATTTGTTATACTATATTATAGTAAAATATATCATGATTTCTATTGTTATTCCAGTATACAACGAAGAAAAATCAATCGGGAAGATCTTGAGCGGCATACTCGCGCTTCAGATGCCTGCAGAGGTGATTGTTGTTGACGACGGTTCAACCGATTCAACCTACAAAATCGCGCATGATTTCCCTGTAAAAATTATAAGCCATGAATCAAATAAAGGATATGGCGCGGCAATAAAAACAGGCATAAGAGAGGCGGCAAACGACATCATCGTAACTTGCGACGCGGATACGGAACACTCCGTAGGAGATATACCCAAATTGGTAAATTATATAAAGGAGTACGATATGGTCATAGGAAGCCGGCCATTTCAAAGAGTCCCTTTATTGAGAAAGCCGGCGAAATGGCTTTTGAATAAACTTGCGAACTATCTTGTGGACTATAAAATTCCCGATTTAAACTCCGGGCTCCGAGTATTTAAGAAAGGCGCGGCTCTTAGATTTTTTCATATCCTGCCGCAGGGTTTTTCTTTAAGCACTACGCTGACCCTAGCTTTTTTAAGCACTGATCTTAGGGTAAAGTTTGTGCCAGTTTCTTATAACGCGCGCGTTGGGAAGTCAAAAATACGGCCAATTCGGGACACATTAAATTTTTTGCAGCTAATTGTACGCGTGGTGATGTACTTTAATCCCCTCAAGGTTTTTTTGCCGATAGGCCTTTTTCTATTTCTGATTGGAGTCGTGCTTCTTGGAATGGACATTTTTGTTCTGCATGACGTGGGAGACGCATCGGTTGTTACGCTAAACACCGCCATTCTTATATTTATGCTTGGGTTTTTGGCAGATCTTATAAATAAAAAAGTGACGCTCTAGAATTAGCATGGCCCATATCCACGAACGCATAATCGAAGAGCAAGACCAAGCTCTTTTTGACAGGATCGCTCAAAAGTACGCGCAAAAAGATATCGTCAGGTCCTCTTCTTTGCCGCGGCAATATCAGCTAATGTTTGCGGTGGAGCCCGTATTAAAAAAATCCTCGCGGCTTAACACTATAATAGAAATCGCTTGCGGTCTTGGCGCTTCAAGTAAATATCTTGAAGGTTATTACGCAAGGTACATAGGGGTAGATTACTCCGCGCGGCTTATCGCGAAAGCGAGAGACATGTACGGCGCGAATAAAAGGGCAGAATTTATCAGGGCGAATATTAAGGATACAACGGCGTGTCCCATTGGCCCTCATGGCGCGGATCTTATTTTAGCCGTAGGCGCTCTCCACCATATGACAGAATTAGACAGAGTAATTAAGGCATTGATATATATCGCAAAGCCCGGCGCGTATTTCATAGCGGTTGAGCCAAATAGGGCTAACCCACTTATCCAAGCTTTGCGGTGGCTGTGGGCGCGAGTGAACCCCGCGTACTCGAAAGATCAAAAGTTTTTTTCCAAAAAAGAATTATATGAGATTCTCGCAAAACATAATTTTCAAAATATAGAGCTTGAGTTTCAGGGCTTTTTTACCCCCCCATTCGCGCAGGTCATTGTAAATCCGCAAGTTATTAGCGTGGCGCTTAGTAAACTCGCGATCTTAATTGATAAAATCTTAGATGCGTGTCTTCCAGGGGCATTCAAGTTTTTAAGTTGGAATATCGTAGTAAGAGCAAAATTTCGAACGTAATAACCAATGAAAAAGATAAAATTTTTGTTACCCGTTCTAGCCGCCATATTGATACTCTTTGTTTTGTTTTCCCGGATTGATATTGGCGAGATTCGTGAAGTGTTTAATGAATCTAATAAGCCCCTTCTCGCCTTATCTCCCCTTATATTGCTTTTAGCGCATGTAGTCAGCGCCTTGAGGTGGAAAATAATTTTAAGAATGTTGGGCAGAGATATAGGCCTTAAGACTATAATCAGGCTTTACTTAGCCAATATCCCTGTTACGAAAATTGTCCCGTTGTATGGCGGCGATTTTATGCGGGCGTACTATTTAAAAGATAAGGTGCCCGTAGCAAAACACGCAGGAGGAATTTTTCTAGGGATGGTACTAGATGTTGCGGCTTTAGCGACCCTAGCAATCCTCGGGGGGCTCGTCATAGAAAAAGAGATGGTCTACTTTTCGGGGTTAGCAATAATTACTGTACTAATCCTTTTCTATTACTTGGCCCTTATTTTTAAAAAGAGTGTTCCTCCGGCATTTCGTGGTAAATTTGAGAATTTTCTTTACGCCTTTAATACTTTGATTAGGCATCCACGGATGATGTTTCTCATAATTATGCCCACGTTTGTTGCGTGGTTTTTGGTAATGCTGTATATAAAACTTACATTCCTTGCCTTTGATGTGAATATGCCCCTTTTGCCGATAATTGCTCTTCAGCCGCTTGTAACGCTCGTGAGTTTACTGCCTATTACAGTTTGGGGAGTGGGAACTCGCGAGACAGCAATGCTCATTTTATTTTCCGCGCTTGCGCCGGGGACGGTAATCCTCGCGGTAGGGGTAACGTATTCTTTTGTGGGAGCAGTGCTGCTGCCGCTTTTGTTCGTTCCTCTTACCTATAAAATAATAAGAGAAATCGCGAGATGAAGATATCAATAGTGATGCCGGTATACAACGAGAAAGAAAATTTACATCCATTGTTTGGGGAGCTTTTTACAGTCCTTGAGGGCCTTGGCCCTGGATTCGATTACGAAATTTTAGCCGTAAATGACGCATCCCGCGACGAAAGTTTGTCGGTCTTGAAGGAAGCCGTAAAGATCAACAAGCGCGTTAAGGTGATTGACTTTATTGCTAATTGCGGCCAGACAGCCGCGTTATCGGCGGGCTTTGAGTACGCTTCCGGGGATATTATTATCCCGATTGATAGCGACCGTGAAAATGATCCCCGGGACATAGTGAGATTATTGGATAAAATGCAGGAGGGATATGACGTTGTTTCTGGATGGAGAAAGGATAGATGGCGGGAAAAACGGCTTTCGCGGAAACTCCCATCGATCCTCGCGAATTTTCTAATATCCAAAATTACTGGGTTAAATCTGCACGATTATGGCTGTACGCTCAAGGCGTACAAGAAGGAAGTTATCGCGGGTGTCCGCCTTTACGGCGAAATGCATAGGTTCATTCCCGCCTATGCCCTTTGGCGAGGCGCAAGAGTCGGGGAAATTACAGTGAACTACAGGCAGAGAACAAAAGGGAAAAGCAAGTATGGAATTGGCCGCACTTTTTCGGTTTTGCTGGATCTTGTTGTCATAAAGTTTTTGGATAAATATTTAAATAAGCCGATGCATTTTTTCGGCGGGATTGGTTTCATCGCGTTTTTCTTCGGCCTTATTACTGGATTTGCCGCGTTAGTTCTTAAGATTCTAGGCATAAGAAGTCTTGTGGAAACTCCGCTCCCCATTTTAGCCGCGCTTTTTATTATGGTGGGAGTACAGCTCATAGTTATGGGCATAATTGGCGAGATGCTGACGCGAACTTATTATGAGTCGCAGAATAAGAGGCCGTACGGGATAAAAGAAAAAATTAATTTTTAATAATGTGCGGGTTAGCCGGTTATGCAGGAAACGGCAATCGGGACGATTTAGATAAGATGATTGCCGCCATAAAGCATAGAGGCCCTGATAGTCAGGGCGTTTTTACTTTGGGCAACATTGGTCTCGCGCACGCGCGTTTAAGCATTATTGACTTGAGTCCTTTGGGAGACCAGCCGATGTTTAATGCCGCAAAATCCATCGGCATTGTTTTTAATGGCGAGATATATAACTTCAAGGAATTGCGCGAAGATCTTTTGAAATTAGGCAAGTACGGTTTTTTGAGTAAGAGCGATACCGAAGTGATAATTTATTTATACGAAGAATACGGAGAGGATTGTTTTAGCAAATTAAACGGAATGTTCGCGATCGCGATTTACGATTTTCGCCATAATAAATTGATACTCGCGCGCGATAGGTTGGGCAAAAAGCCGCTGTATTGGGCGAAATTTGGTCCCACCCTAATTTTTGGTTCGGAGCTCAAGGCATTGATGCGCCACAGTTCCTTTCAAAAGAAACTGAACCTTCAAGCAGTTAATAAATACCTATTGTATGAGTATGTGCCTACCCCATGGAGCATATGCGAGGGCGTTTATAAATTGGAGCCGGCTACAATTTTGACTTACGCGGAAGGGCGTGTCCAGAAAAAGCGCTTTTGGCAAGTTTCAGGTTGCGGCAATAATACCATTAAGTTTGACGACGCGCTTACTATTCTTGACCGAGAGCTTGAAAGAAGCGTTAAAGCGAGGTTAATAGCCGACGTGCCCTTGGGGATTTTTTTAAGCGGGGGATTGGATAGTTCTACGATAGCTTATTACGCTCAAAAAAATAGCATGGAAAAAATAAAGACTTTTTCAATCGGCTTTAAGGAGGATAGTTTCGACGAATCGCTTTACGCTAAAAAAGCAGCCGATTTTTTGGGCACCGATCACGCGAGCGCCGTATTAGAAGAAAAAGACGCTTTAGCGCTTCTGCCGCTAATTTTTAATTCAATGGACGAGCCGTTGGCCGATGCTTCTCTTATCCCTACATTTTTACTCTCTAAATTCACCCGTAAGCATGCGACAGTCGCTTTGAGCGGGGATGGGGGAGACGAATTATTTGCCGGTTACCCTACTTTCCAAGCTCACGCGTTTTACAATTTTTACGTGAGAACCCCCGCGTTTTTAAGAAAGTATTTCATTGAAAAATTGTTGCTGGCCTTGCCGGTGTCATGTGGAAATTTTAGTTTAGATTTTAAGGTGAAAAAGTTTATAGAAGGCACGTATAGTCCAAGAAAAGAATACGTGCATCAAACATGGCTTGGGAGTTTTAATTCAGAGGCAAGGGCGAGGTTATTCCGGCAAGATTTATGGGAGGATCTAAAAAGCAAAAATGAATTTGAGGAGACCGACTATTATTTCAAAGAGTGTAATGCCAAAAAGTTTGAGGATAGACTTTTATATGTATATTTACGGACATACTTGATGGACGGGGTACTCGTAAAAACTGATCGCGCGAGCATGCTCAATGCCCTGGAGGTCCGTTCGCCATTCCTTGATTATCATTTGGTTGATTTTGCAAGCTCCCTTCCCTATAATATGAAATATAAGCGATTTACTACCAAATACATTCTTAAAAAGCTGATGGAGGACAAACTGCCCCGAGATATAGTTTTTAGGCGCAAGAAGGGCTTTGGGATGCCGGTGGCCCGATGGCTCAAAGGAGAACTTAGGAATTTTTGCAGCGAGATTCTGTCGGAGGATGCTATTAAAAGAGCCGGACTGTTTAACTTCGATTATATAGACCGATTAAAAAACGAGCATTTTTCAGGCAAAAAAGACAATCGCAAGAAACTATGGACGCTTTTAGTGCTGCAAACGTGGCTCGGAAAAAATGGAGTATGAAAAAACTTAATTTGGGTTGTGGAGAATTTAAAAAAGAAGGTTTTGTTAATTTGGACTGGCTGGAATCGGTGCGCCCGGATGTTCTGCATGATTTAAATGTGTTCCCATACCCTTTTTCGGATAACACTTTTGATTATATAGAAGCGGATCATGTCCTTGAACATCTTAGTAGCCCTTTTGGCGTTATGCGGGAATTGCATCGGATTACTGCGAACGGAGGCAAAATTGTAATACGTTCGCCCCATTTCTCGCGGGGGATTACGCATCCGGAGCACATGCGGGGGTTTGACGTAACGTTTCCCTACTATTTTAGAAAAGATTTTAAGGGCGGATACATGAGGGTTGAACTTGAAATTGAAAAAATAAAATTTTCTTGGTTCGCTCAAAAATACTTAAAAAAACAGACATTGTCGCCGTCTATTTATCTCGCCGCCTCTATTGGGGGGGCAGTCTTAAGCTTTTTTGCAAACCTCTCGCCGATTCTTTGCGGCCGCGTCTGGTGTTTCTGGGTGGGGGGATTTGAAGAGATCGAATTTATATTTGTAGTCAAAAAATGAAAAATACCATTCCATTTATTGTCTTTTCCGTTATTGGAGGGTTGGGGTTGGCGCTAAATTTGGGAGTCGCGTACGCGCTTAAGGAATTTGCGGGACTTTGGTATTTCTGGGCCTTCCTTGGGGGAGTACTTGTAAACTGGACTTTTAACTTTTTTGCTAATTCATACATAACTTTTCGCGGTCACTCAAAAGAAAATTATTTCAGGAAATACGCAAAGTTCCTTCTCATTTATTGCTGTGCCTTTTTCATAAACGCCGCGCTGGTTTATATGATGACTTCAGTTTTATCCGTTTATTATCTTGTATCAATTTCGATCGCCGCTTTTATCACCGCGATTTTTAATTTTTCCTTAAGCAAGAAAATAGTATTTCGGTAACTTTATGAACAAGTTAAATAAACTTATTAAAACTCATTGGGCGATTTTTGGGTTGGCGCTTGTTGTCGGCTGTCTCATAGTGCTTCCCCAACTTTTTTACATTTTTACCGTTGACGATTTCCAGGGTATATTAAACATATCTTTTCATGATGACGAACAGCATTATCTCGCGAGGGTTCAGGATATTATTGATGGGCATCCCACTTTGGGTAATGCCTACATTTATGAGCATAAAGATAAGCCGCCCATGCAGTTTTTTTTATCGGAGTGGCTTCTCGCTCAGCCGCTAAAGTTGTTTAATGTAAGCGCCCCCATTGGTTTTGTCTTCTACGATTTTATTTTTCCCTTCGTCATTGTGCTTCTCACGTATTGGTGCGCGTTTTTATTGACCCGCTCTCGCTCCGCCGCGTTTACAACTTGCGCATTTTTGACGGTTCTTGTGTACCTCCACATTCTTGGCAGGCCAGTTAGCCCTCAATTTATTTTGACTTTTTGGATTAGTCAGCTGATCTTACTTGTTTTACTTTTGCGGAGTACGCGCTTACGGAAACTTTTTGTGGGTCTTTGCGCTGTCAATTTTGGATTGTTGTTCTATGTATATCCTTATTATTGGACATTCTACGGAAGTTTGCTTGCCCTGTTCATTGTGTTGCTTTATGTGTATAAATTTCCGGATCTTGGGAAAAAAGTCCTTATGATTTTGGGGGCCGGTATAGTTTTGGGCATCCCATACTTTATGTATGCCTTGCAGGCCTCGCAGTTTGCAGAATTTCAAGAAATAATGGTTCGCCAAGGTTTGATTTACAGCCATTTTCCCTCCGGAATAAAGATAATAATTCCCTGCGCGTCGCTCCTCGCGCTGTATGTGTTTTTTATCAAAAGGAAGTTGTTGCGCGTAAGCCCCGTTTCCTTGCTTATGATAGCCGGACTTACGGCGGCGCTCATAACAGTTAATCAGCATGTTCTGACCGGCAGGAATATACAGTTTGCAAGCCATTACGCTATGGGCGCGATTTTTTGGTCGGTTTTTTCTCTAGCGTTTTTACTAAAGGAAGTTCCATTAAAGGAAGTTATGAATAGAGCTTTGAATATGGCCATTACAGCAGCTGTGCTATTTTTGGTATCGGGTACTTTATTCGTATTTATCCGGATGAATTTTTTGGATATTAAAGAAATGGTTGAAACTTTCCCCGGTAGCGACTTACAGAGATATGCCCCGGCGCTTGACTGGTTGAACAAAAATACAGAGAAAGACGAAGTTGTGTATGTCAATCAATTGCTTTCCTACTTTGTGACTGTATATACGCGCAATAACGTGCTTCATTCGCCGTATGTCAATTTTTATCTCATGAGCGACGAGGAGATAGCTGAAAGATTTACCCTTACTAACTTTTTTGAAAATATCAACGAAAATTTCGTAAAGAAGAATTTTACTGCTATATACGGAGATGGCTACGAATCGGAATACCAACATGCTGTTCAGGAAAACAAAGTGAGAAAAGTTTTAGGTTTTAAGGAAAGGGAAGTAGAAGAATACCCCGAGATTGTCATAAGCAATTATTTAAATACGGCAGCGAGGGTAAAGGAGGCCGGATTTAGAGAAGGGTTGAAAAAATACAGGGTTAGTTATATAATGTGGGATAAGAATCAAAACCCCAATTGGCGCTTGGGTGATTATGGTATAGACGAGGCACTTTTTAGCGACAACAATATTTATATCTATTCTTTATGAACTTACTTGTTACCGGCGGCGCCGGCTTTATAGGCAGCAACCTTGTCGAGCGGCTTATCAGTGACGGACACAGGGTTAGCATAATTGATAATCTCTCCACGGGGAAGCGCGAGAACCTCCATAAAGGCGCGGAGTTTTTTCCGTTCGACATCGCGGACCTTACAGCCATTAAGCCGATATTTAAAGGTAAGGATACTGTTTTTCATGTCGCGGCAATTCCGAGGATAGGTCGCTCCATAGAAGATCCTGCCGGAGTATTTCGTTCCAATGTGATGGGGACCCTAAACGTTCTCTTGGCGGCGCGCGATGCGCTTGTAAAACGAGTTGTTTATAGCGCTTCGTCTTCCGCGTATGGACCTCAAGACAGGTTGCCGCTCTCTGAAGATATGCGCCCAAAGCCGCTCAATCCCTACGCGCTTTCAAAATATATTGGCGAGGAGCTATGCCGGGAGTTTACAGACCTTTATGGCATTGATACAATTTCGTTGAGATATTTTAACGTATATGGCCCTCGCACAGATCCAAATGGGGAATATGCCACGGTAATCTCCAAGTTTTTGCGCATGAGGGCAGAGGGCTCTCCCCTTACCATAGTGGGCGACGGAAAACAAACAAGAGACTTTACGCATGTGTCTGATATTGTAGAAGCAAATATTTTAGCTTCAGAAATTGAAAGAGGTGCAGGCGAGGTTATAAATACCGGCGCGGGAGACAACCATAGCGTGCAGGAAGTCGCTGATATTATTGGGGGAAAGTGCGTTTATATACCCGCAAGGCCCGGGGAGGTGCAGGATACGCTGGCGGATATTTCTAAAGCGAAGAGGATGCTGGGATGGGAGCCAAAAGTGAATCTCAAAGACGGAATTACCCAATTACTTAATTGCGCAATTATTTAACTATTCGCAATGTTTAAACACAGCGAACTTGGCATCATAGGCGCGGGCTATGTCGGCAGCGCCGTAAAACACCATTACAAAGAGGCGAAAATTTGGGATAAGTATGTGCAAACCCCAAATACATTAGAAGAGGTTCTGGCGCAGCCGTGTATTTTTCTTTGCTTGCCTACTCCTTACGCAAAAACCTCAAAACCCGGTGTGTATCGCGGAGCGGATATTTCCGCGATAGATGAAAATCTCGCGAAAATTCCCCAGGGGAGAATTGCGCTGATAAAATCCACAATCCCTCCCGGCACAACAGATTATTTCCATAAAAAGTTTCCAAAAATAAAAATTCTTTTCAATCCTGAATTTTTGACAGCGGCATACGCGAAAGAGGATTTCGCGTATCCGGACAAACAGATTTTAGGGTACACAAATTCGCAAACCAAAAAACTAGCAGAAAAAATTATGCCCCTATTGCCTCGCGCGCAAAGTTTGATTTTACCGGCCATTGAGGCAGAGATTATAAAGTATATGCTCAATACCTATTACGCGCACAAAGTGGTTTTCGCAAATCAGATTTATGATGTATGCCAAAAAGTCGGAGCTGATTACTCTAGAGTAAAACTTGGATTTACGTACGACAAGCGCATAAACGATAGCCATTTCGATGTTTGGCATGGAGGATTCAGGGGTTACGCGGGAGCATGTCTGCCCAAAGATATAAAGACTTTTATACAATTCGCGAAAGAACAGGGCATAGATCTAAAGTTGCACAAGTCAGTGGATAGGATAAATGAATCGCTCATTCAAGATGGGAAGAAAGTCAAACCGTAAAAAACGAAAGGCCGAAAGCGGCTTGCCCGCCGAAGTCCCGCGTAGCGGGACAAAGGCGGGGTTTGCTTTATTTTTGGTTGAAATTATCCGCTGGGGCGCGTATATCGCGCTCTTTGCGCCGCTTGTCGTGCACCCCGCGTTTTTTTTCCCATTTGTTGTCCCGAAGTCGGTGTTTTTTTGGATATTTACCGAAATTATCTTCGCGGCGTGGCTTCTTCTTGCTGTATCAAATAAACAATTCCGTCCGCGCTGGAACGCGATATCTATCGCGCTCGGATCCTTTTTGCTTGTTACTGTCGTAACCTCTTTTACCGGGATAAACCTTGAGCGCAGTTTTTGGAGCACTCTTGAGCGTATGGCAGGGACTATAAACTGGATACATCTTGCTATGTTTTTCCTTGTTGTTGCGTCCACGTTCCGCGATGCATCTCATTGGAAGAAACTTTTAAGCGCCTCGTTTATTGCGGCCGCCATAGTATCGCTTATTTTTCTTTTTCAAAAAATCGGAATATCAATTATACCGTTTGACACAAAGGACGGCTCTACCATAGGCAACTCCAGCTTTATGTCGGCCTATTTGCTTTTTAATATATTTTTTGGAATGTGGCTTTTTTACAAAGAGCGCGTGCTGCAAAAACAGGCGCTTTATGGCATTGGGATTGCATTGCTTATACTTTCCGTATTTTTCTCGACTGCTCACGGCGCGTTTTTGTCCATGTTCGGCGGTTTCCTGATTTTCTTTCTTGCCTGGCTGTTTTTCGCAAAAAAAGTGAAATTCGCCCGTGCGATCGCTATCTCAATTTTTGCGGCAGGAATATTATTCGGCAGTATTGTGAGTTGGGGGACTTTAACACAAAATAAAGCTATTATTGATAATCTCCCGGGATTTTTTTCGAGCGCTTCAATTGGCGCAAGAAAAGTTGTCTGGAATATGGCATGGCAAGGGGCGAAGGAACGGCCTATTTTGGGCTGGGGCCCGGAAAATTTTAACGCGGTATTTACAAAATATTTCAATCCCTGTTTGCCTTTGGATAAATGCGGAGGAGAGGTTTGGTTTGATAGGACCCATAATGTTATTCTTGATAATTTAATACACTCCGGAATTATCGGGCTCATGGCGTACCTTTCCATATTTGTTTCGGCACTATTTATGTTGTGGCGAAAAATTTTCCGCGAGCCGCAAAACTGGTTTTTACCAAGCGCGCTAACAGTAGCGCTTCTGGCTTATTTTGTTCAGAATCTGCTTGTTTTTGATATGCTCAACACCTATATTATGTTTTTCTTTACGCTTGCGTTCGCGGGCAGCGCCGCGTATTTCAAAGATGTAGAAAAAGAAAGTGGGGAAAAATCGGCGCTGCGCGCTCCTTCCCCCGTAATTTCCGCGATAGTTGGAGCCATTCTTGTTTATTCCCTTTTTTATTTTGGCGTTCAGTCGTTTCAGGCGGCGCACTGGGGTATTAAGATAAGCAGGGGAGGGCTTAATGCGCGAGACACCATAGAACTTTACAAAAAGAGCATATCCCTAAACTCGCTCGGAAATCGCCAGATCGTTGAATTTTTCACAATCAATATTTCTGATTTATTAAGAAAAGACACGGAAAAAAAGGTTCCGGCGGATTTTGTAATGGAGGTAGAGAAAATTATGCGTAAAACCGCCGAAGAAAATCCTTACGATTTCCGGCATCAGGTTATCCTTGGCGATTTTTATACTAACGCGCAGGAATACGATCCGGGATTTATTGCCAGGGCCGAAGACGTGTTGAAAAACGCGATAGATATGAGCCCAACGAATCAGCAGGGATATCGGCTCCTTGCGCAGGTATATATGTTCACTAATGACTATGAAAAGGCGATTGATTTACTTAGTAAATCCGTGGCTTTGGAGCCTGACCTCGGCGAATCCCATTGGTATTTAGGCCGCGCTTATGATCTTTCGGGAAATAAAGAGAGAGCGGAAGAGGCCTTTGCGAAAGCAGAGACACTCGGATATCAACAATAACTTTTAAATGTTTTCGCTAAAAACAAAATTTATATTCTCTCTGCTCGTAGCGTGTGTAGGCGTAATTTTCGCCCAATACGCTTATGCCGATACCGTAACTTTTTTTGTTGACTCCTCGTATGACTGGCGCGGAAATCAAAGAGTTACAGCAACACTTCAATATGAGGGGATAAGCGCGCGATGGTATGTTTCGGATCAGCATTGGTATGGGCTTGAACCTAGGAGTCAGCTTGCTCTTCTTTCCGACATTCAGAATCTTGCGGGTGAGTTTGATTCGGTTATATATCCTAAACTGCGAAATATTTTCGGCAGCGAAAATACGCCGGGAGTAGACGGCGACCCAAAAATCACAATACTTCTAACGCGCATGGACGAGGACGCGGGCGGCTATATCCGCGAGCAGGACGGTTTTCCTCGGGAGAAAATTTCAGTATCCAATGAGCGCGAAATGATAAACCTTAATGTGCTGCATATTGGAAAGCCGCGGGCAAAATCCTTTTTAGCTCATGAGTTTCAGCATCTTATTACTTTAAACCAAAAAATACTACAGCGCTCTGTGCAGGAAGAGACGTGGATAAACGAGCTCCGTTCGGAAATTTCTCCAACGCTCCTTGGATATGACAACCCCGATGTGTATCGAGGGAGTAATCTCGAGGCGCGCGCGGCGGCATTTTTAAAGATTCCCTCGGACGCCATTTTGGACTGGGAAAACGAGATAAAAGATTATGCTTCTATAAATCTTTTCGCGCAATACATACTAGACCATTATGGAAGGTCTGTTTTTGCCGCGACGATTCAGAGTGCGAAAGCGGGGATTGAGAGTTTCAACGACGCCCTTAAATTTTTTGGATTTAAAGAGGATTTCTCCGATGTCTATACAAATTGGACCATTGCGAATCTCGTCAACAATTGCGCGCTTGCGCCAATAGACGCGTATTGTTATAAGAATCCTTCCTTGGGCAATTTCCGTTTAAAATTTGGCCTTCCCGACGCCGGGGGTAAAACTATTACTTCCCAGGAGACGACTAAGGATTGGCGGGCCGATTGGAATAAATTTGAAGTTCCTTTAAGTCGGGAGAGGCCAGCGGACCATGTGTTTCGGCTGGATTTCAACGCGTCGGAAACGAGTAATTTCCGCGTGCCTTATGTTGTCTACGATCAGGATGGGCTGGTCCTCGCAGTAAAGGAATTGACACTTCAAAATGGCAATGGAGTTTTTTTTGTTGAGGACTTTGGATATCGTACTCCCAAAATAGTAGTTATTCCCTCAAATCAATCCGCGCGTAAGGGAACGCAGGGGAACGCGCCGAGCGTGTCATTTCTTATGACCGCAACAACCGTGACAGCCGTGCCCGCGGCCGACTCGGGCGCGCCGGCTATAGCACCAGAGCCCGTAGCAGTCACATCAATTGCCATAGAATCTGCTCCAAAGTTGCCGGATTTTCCGGATGGTACGCTTCTAAGAGCCGAGGGCGACTACAAAGTATATATTACAAAGGGCCCATACAAGCGCTGGATACAAAGCGCGGAGATTTTTAACTTTTATGGGCATCTCAATTTCGCGGTCGTGCGGGTTGTGAGTGCCCAAACCCTCGCGCTCTATAAGGATGCTTGGCTCGTCCGCGCAGCAGACGATCCTAAAGTATACGAAATAAACGGCGATGGCACCCGCCACTGGCTCGATATGACCCCGGAAAAATTCTCGGCAACCGGGAGATTGTGGGACATGGTGTACCTCATCAATAAGGCCGAACTTAACTGGTACAAAGAGGGCGCGAGCGTGAAGTGAATGAGATTTGACAAGCTCGGTAGTCAGACATACGATATAGGCATATGGATAAAGATTTTAGTGAGTTAATGGAATACCTAGATAAGAAGTTTACGAACATCGACGAGCGGTTTACCGACATCGATGGGCGGTTTACGGATATCGATAATCAATTCGAAAATGTCGCTCAGCGTTTTACAAAGATTGATCTCGAGATAGAGGACATAAAGGAAAATAAAGCGGATAAATCAGATGTGCGCGATTTAGTGAATGCGGTTGATGCTTACGCGAAGAAGGCCGATACTTATTTTCAGGAAATGGTTATGTTTTCTCACGGGATGGATAGACACGAAAAGTGGTTTCATCAGATAGCGGAAAAGGTGTGAATTAAATTAGAATATTGAGGTCAAAACCTTGACAGAGAGCATGGGGTTTGCTATAATAGAAGCATGAAAATTGGGGCAGATAAGAGCCCAGTAAATGAAACAATAGGAGGGAAAGGTGAGCAACAAAAGACATCAAAGCCAGAAACAGAGGGGTAGGGGGGCGAATGGGCCGACTCGACGAGGTGATTACATGACTCCTCGACAGGTTCGTGCCTATGTAACCTCGTATGCGCTTAGAGTGCCAGAGATCCAAAGCGCTGCCAGCAACCTTGACAAGGACAAGGCCATCGAAGCGGTGCAAGCGCTCCTGCCAACGCATTTTCCCGGGGTAGAAAGTCTTCCGCGAACAGAAGATGGTGTCAGCTCTGACCTTGTCATAGCGCAGGGCATCGTGGCGTTGTTCAACTCGCCGAGGCCGAGGTAGGTAAAGGGGAATCTAACGGTTTGCCGGTTTTCCCTTAAAACCGGCAAAATACTTACATAAAGGAGGCAAGTTAAAGCTAGGGTGGTTCTTTGAATAACAGCGCTAGGGCGGATAGTTCCGCCCCTTTTTATTTTATAGAAATTATGTTATGTGTGTAATAAGTTCTTGTAAAATCAAGCTGCTTTTAGGGGGGTGAAGCGATGGACCTGATGGGTTTGGTGGCTTCTAGCGTAAATATTTTGACTAGGGGGGTGTGGGACGAGGACGGTGTCATGGTTAATTTTGAGGATGGGCTTGCTCCAAGTGTAACAGAGGAAATGAGGACTGTTGCGCTCGCCCGATTTCTTACTCGCAAGGAGACAAACCCAAATCTTTTTGATGGTGAAGCGAGGCATCTATCCTTGGAGCGATCCAAAATGGATGGGAACATACTTATGCTTGCGCTCGGTCCCCTTACATACGCATTATATGATATATGCCGCAAAGAATTTGCCGAGGCGTTTGACTGGGGAATAGAAGATCTTCCCATGGGGGTGGGGATGAGTGCTGTTGTGATAACATCCGACTCCAAGATTGTGATGAACATAAGATCTCAAACTGTGGATTTTCCTGGCATTATTGCTCTTCCGGGAGGAATTTTAGATGAAAATAACCCATTCAGCCATGCAAAGAGGGAGTTTTGGGAGGAGCTTGCAATTGAATGCGATGAGGTTCTAAACCTTTTTCTTTTGGGTATTTCACAGAGACTTGAGCGAAGGATGGCTAACGAATTAAATTTTTTGGCTGAGGTTTCGATATCATCGGGCGAAATCACGCGCAGGCATCCTGACGCACAGGAAAACGAGGGCGAAGTTTTTTTCTTAGACTGCGATCCGGGAGCAGTGTATAATTTTATCAGAGAAAAGCACGAAGAAATGCTGCCGGGTCAAGTTTTTTGCTTGATTCAGGCGGGGCATTACCTCTGGGGCCCGGAGTGGTCGAGGATTGGAGCGGAGTAAATATTCCGCTCTTTTTATTTTCAAATACTATGCTATATTAATTTTATCGGGGACAGTCCCCGATAAAAAAAGGAAAAAAAGATTTATGGCTCGAAAAACGATAGTTTTAAGCACGGATAATATTTATCACGTGATCAACCGAGGCGTTGAGAAGCGCGATATCTTCATGTGCAATAATGATTACTATCGTTTTATCCACGATTTATATGAGTTCAATGATGAGGATGTAGTAGCTCAAGACTTCAGGGCTATTTTATCGGGGACAGTCCCCGATAAAATAGCCCCTGGCAGTACGAGTGAGTATAAGAAACGTAAAAAAGTTGAACCCAAGAAGAGAAAATTGCTTGTGGATATTCTGGCTTTTTGTTTGATGCCCAATCATTTTCATCTTTTGCTTCGCCAGCGCAAAGACGGTGGAATTTCGTTATTTATGAGGAAGCTTGGCGGTTACGTCGTATACTTTAATAAAAAATACGAGCGAGTGGGGTCTCTATTTCAAAATAGATATAAAGCAATAGATATACAAACAGATCAGCAACTCGTTACGATTTTTTCCTATATTCATACAAACCCCGTAGAGTTACGTGAGGTGTTATGGAAAACGTCAGGATTAAGAAATTTCAAGGAGGCGAAACGAAAATTAAGCGCATGGAAGTGGTCTAGTTATCCAGATTACATTGGGAAGAAAAATTTTCCATCGGTTACAAATCGAAAACTCTTTTTGGAATTGTTTGGGGGCGAAGACGGCTGCAAGGAAGCGGTAGAAGATTGGATGCAACATAAGGCGCAAGCATACGAGGACTGGAAAGATATAGCATTAGACTAATTTCATCGGGGACAGTCCCCGATGAAATTGATTTCATGGCGGTTTTGTGGTATTTTATTGGACATGAAGCTGGATATACAAGAAAATATAAAGCTTGTTTCACATACCACTTATAAAATCGGCGGACCGGCGAGGTATTTTGTTGAAGCAAAAAGCGAGGATGAGATAGCCGAAGCGGTTTCGTGGGCGCGAAAGGAGGCGGTGCCGTTTTTTATCTTGGGCGGAGGGAGCAATATCTTGGTTTCAGACAAAGGATTCGACGGCCTTGTCGTAAAGCTAAAAGCTAAAAGCTATAAGCTAAAAGCTAATAAAATAGAGGCCGAAGCCGGAATCGATTTGCCTGAATTGGTTGGAATTTCCATCGAGAACGGCCTCAAGGGCCTTGAGTGGGCTTCCGGGATCCCGGGGAGTTTTGGGGGGGCAATACGGGGGAATGCGGGAGCATTCGGAGGAGAGATAAAAGATATTCTAAGCTCCGCGCGATTTTTAGACAACAAAGGCAACATAAAAGAATTTAACAATAACAAGTGCCAGTTTGCGTATAGGGACAGTATTTTTTCCGCCAGAGGCGGATCCGCCTTTGGCGGAAAACAAAATCCAAACTACATTATTCTGTCCGCAACCCTTGAGTTTGAGAAGGGAGATACGAACGCGCTGCGGAAATTTTCAAAAGACACAATAGAATACCGCGCCGCGCGTCATCCGCTTGAGTACGGCTCCTGCGGCAGCGTATTTAAAGCAGTAGATGTAAATTTTATAAAAAGCGAGATATTTGATAGATATCCGAGGTTCAGGAATTCAATAAAAAACGATCCGTTTCCGGTAGTTCCCATGGCTTGTTTTATAGACGAAGCAGAATTAAAGGGCCATAGGATCGGCGGAGCGATGATAAGCGCGAAACATCCAAACTTTTTTGTAAACTATAAAGATGCTATGGCAGAAGATGTTGCTATGCTTATAGATTTCGCGAAACAGCGAATTCGCGATAAATTTGCCATAATACCGGAAGAAGAGGTACAATATGTAGGATTTTAAAATGTGAAATGAAAATCACGATCAGGGGTACAAATATACAACTCTCCGATTCTATCTACAAATATATCCAAAAAAAGATTGGCGGCCTTGATAAATTCACGCAAGGGATAGGCGAGCCCCTCGACAAGCTCGGGGCAAAGGGCAATCCGCCTTACGAGTGTTGGGTTGAGGTTGAGCGTACGACAAAACATCATCAGAGCGGAGATATTTTCAGGGCGGAGATACAGATAAGATTGCCCGGAGTAGAGGGCGTGCGCACGGAAAGCACGCAATGGGATTTGTACCAGGCAATCGATGAGGCGAAAGATGAGATGCAAAGGCGCCTAAAAAAATATAAAAGAAAACAGGGCGCGAAACAAAAAAGCGAAGCGCGAAAAGCAAAAGATATGACGCGCTTTTCCGAAGCAGCGGGGTAAAAATAGATCTTTAAAATATATACAAATTGGAGGTCTCTTATGCGAGTATTAATGTGCCCGCCGGATTACATTGATATCGAAGAAGAAATTAATATCCATATGGATAGGCGTAGAAAGCCGGATCCCAAAAGGGCGCGCGCGCAATGGCAGGAGCTCGTACGCCTGTATATGAATTTGGGTGTAGAAGTATGGTTCGTTGATCCCGAGCCCGGCTTGCAGGATATGTGCTTTACCGCAAATGCCGGATGGTGCAGGTGGGGCAAGGTTATTCTTTCAAACTTTGCGCATGCGATACGGCGAGGAGAGCAGCAGCTATATGAACTTTGGTTTAATAAGCATCGCCAGAAAATGCTTGGCGTTAATATTTTCAAACTGCCGCCGAATGTCATCTTTGAGGGGCAGGGCGATGTCGTAACAATTGACACCGTTGACCCGCCTATAGTTCTTATGGGATATGGGCAGGGGCGGACGCAGTATGAAGCGGCAAGGCACCTTGCGCAAATTCATGAATTACCCGAAGAAAATGTAATCCCAATGCGCCTTACTATGCCGGAGTTTTACCATAAGGATATGGCAAGCAATTTTATTTCCCCGAAGATGCTTTATGTTTTTTACCCGCCAGCCTTTGACAGCGCGGCAAAACGCATCATCTGGAATGCACTGCCTGCCGATCTCTATGCCGTGAGTGAGGAAGACGCGAAAAACTTTACCTGCAATGGCGCTTTTGTGGAGCAAAGGGAGATTCGTGGCGAAGGGGGCGAATCTGCGGTAATCTACATTGCATCAAATCCTACAAAGAAATTTATAGAAGATATGGCGAAACGCGATATCGAAACGCGAAAGAGCAATACAAGGGAGTTTAAGAAATCGGGCGGCGCGGACAGGTGCCTCACCTTTTTCTTGCCGGAGGAAAAATCAACTAGTTAGAAGTTATACTCAAAGGAGGCGTGCGATGAGTCCGGATGTTTATGTAGAAGATCTATGCCGCAGAACAGAAAGCAACGGAATTAAATGGACTAGTTTAGGGGACGATTATTGCGAGAAGTTCAGGGCTATAGTTGACGACGCAGAAGTTCGTATTCATGCGGGCCCGGTAATGGGCTTGGGAAACAACACAATTTTCCTCACACGTTTCGTGAATGGCGGGGGAGAGACCATTGTTGAGCCGCAAACACATATTTCCCAAGCGCCCATCGGAAAATTCCTAAGAAGGGTATGCAGATTTTTTGGACGGGAGGAGTTTCCGAGGGCCCCCCAAACTCCCGAAGCTCGAGAAAAGGAACGGCTGCGCATAGCGCTTAATAGGTTATATTTACGAGTTGCCGGGAAACAGGAAACATAAGGAAACATGGCCCGATTATGACCCGATTTGATGTCGGGTCTTTTTTGTGGTACTTTACATAGGTTATGTCAATATTCTCTAAAATTTTAGGCGATCCCAACGCGAGAGAGGTGAAAAAGTTGCAGAGCACAGTGGAGAAGATAAATTCGCACGAACCCGAGTTCGAGCGGCTTTCTGGCGTCGAGATGAAAGAAAAGACCGCGGAACTTAAAAACCGAATAAATGTAACGGGGTCAGACCCCGTTACACTGGAGGATGTTTTGCCCGAGGCGTTCGCGCTTGTGCGGGAGGCATCAAAGCGCACGCTTGGCCAGAGACATTTTGATGTTCAGCTTATGGGCGGCATTGTCCTGCATCAGGGCAAAATCGCGGAGATGAGGACAGGAGAAGGCAAGACTCTTGCGGCAACCGCTCCGGTCTATCTCAATGCCCTGACCGGTAGGGGCGTGCATGTAGTCACCGTCAACGATTATCTGGCCAAAAGAGACGCGGTGTGGATGGGGCAGATTTACGACGCGCTTGCTTTGAGCGTGGCTTGCATAAAGCACGATGCGGCGTATCTGTATGACTCTGCGTACAAAAACGAAAAAAAGGATGAGGAGCGGGATACAAAAGGCGCCTTTGAGGTACAAGAAAGTTATCTGCGTCCCTGTACCCGCAAAGAAGCATATGCCGCGGACGTAACATACGGGACTAACAATGAGTTTGGCTTTGATTATTTACGAGACAATCTAGTGTATTCGCTTGGCGAGCGTGTACAGAGGGATTTTAATTTCGCGATAGTTGACGAGGTGGACTCTATCCTTATAGATGAGGCGCGCACCCCGCTTATAATTTCTGCTCCGGACGAAGAATCAACCACGCTTTACAAAACTTTTTCCCGCATTGTGCCCCAGCTTCAAGAAGGGCCAGATTACAATATAGATGAAAAAATGAAGACAGTGTCAATTACGGAAGAGGGAATCGCGAAACTCGAGAAAATCCTTGGAATAGAAAATATCTACGATCAGGCAAAGGGTGGGGGCATAAGATATGTTCATCAGCTTGAGCAGGCGTTGCGCGCGAAAGTTTTGTTCCAAAAAGACAGGGATTATGTCGTGAATCCGTCAGCTGACGGAGGGGAGGTTATAATTGTAGATGAATTTACCGGCCGTCTGATGCCGGGGCGGCGATATTCCGAGGGACTCCATCAGGCGCTTGAAGCGAAAGAGATGTTGGAGGTGCAAAAGGAATCAAGAACGCTTGCTTCTATTACTTTTCAAAATTATTTCAGAATGTACAAGAAGCTTAGCGGTATGACGGGAACTGCCATGACTTCTGCCGAAGAGCTCGACAAGGTATATAAATTGGAAGTTGTATCTATTCCCACAAATAAACCCATGATCCGCAAAAATGAGCCGGACTTGGTATTTAGAACCGCCCGCGGAAAGATGCAGGCAATTGTGGGGGAGGTAAAAAAACGCAATAAAGTTGGCCAGCCCGTGCTTATCGGAACAACAAGCATACAAAATAATGAAGTAGTTTCTATCTTTTTAGAAAAGGCCGGAGTAAAACATGAGGTTTTGAACGCGAAAAATCACGAGAGAGAAGGCGCGATTATTGCCCAAGCCGGGAAGTTTGGCGCGGTTAC
The DNA here is from genome assembly GCA_964374025.1 of uncultured Candidatus Saccharibacteria bacterium. Taxonomy (GTDB): domain Bacteria; phylum Patescibacteriota; class Minisyncoccia; order Spechtbacterales; family HO2-43-30; genus JBASTI01. The sequence continues at coordinate 1,915 of CAYJWU010000001.1, read as the reverse complement.
TGTCGCGACAAATATGGCCGGCAGAGGAGTGGATATTATCTTGGGGGGTAATCCGCCCTCTGCGGATGAAGCGAAGAAAGTGCGCGAAGTGGGGGGACTTTTTGTATTAGGCACCGAGCGCCATGAGGCGCGCCGCATAGATAATCAGCTTAGGGGCCGCGCGGGCCGTCAGGGAGACCCGGGCGCCTCACAGTTTTTCGTATCTCTCGAAGACGACATTATGCGCATTTTCGGGGGCGATAGGATCAAGGGTCTTATGGCAACCCTTAAAATACCCGAAGATCAAGCGATCGCAAGCGGTATGATTTCTGGGGCAATTGAGTCGGCGCAGGGAAAGATAGAAGGATTTCACTTCGACACCCGAAAGCATGTTTTGGATTACGATGAGGTACTGAATAAGCAGAGGCAGGTTATTTATGAAAGACGCAGAGAAATACTATCCGGCTATAAGCTAAATGCTAAAAGCTCACAGCTAATCGATATGATCGAGGATGAACTTCGAAGAATGGTGAATTTCCACACCGCGGCCGGGCACCCTGCCGAGTGGAACATAGAAGAAATTTTCGAAAATACAAAGGGCATATTTTCTGTTTCTGATGATTTTCATTCAAATTTTTTGGCAATTATAAAAAAAGCCGGAGAACCAGAGGATTTAAAACGGGAGTTATTGGACGCCGTGCTTGATATAGCTAACAAGACGCATAAAGAGAAAGAGGAAAAGATGGGCGTAAAAAGGATGCGGGAGCTTGAAAAGTTTATAATGCTCCGTACGCTTGATGTGCTTTGGATGGATCATCTGGAGACAATGGAAAGTTTGCGCGACAGCGTGCGCCTGCGCGCGTACGGCCAGAAGGATCCGCTTGTTGAATATAAGCGCGAGGGTCTCGCGATGTTTGAGCGGCTGCTCGGCGCTTGGCAGACCCAAGTTGTGCTTACGGTATTTAGGGTGGAGCTAAAAGAAACGCCGCAAATGCCCATGGAGCAAAATGTATCATCTCCGCGCGCAACTATAGGCCGCAACGACCCCTGTTACTGCGGGTCGGGGAAGAAATATAAAAAGTGCCACGGGCAGTAATAAAAAAATCGCCCCTGTGATTGGAGCGATGGATTAGACGGTACGAGAACGGTAAGCATTGGCGGATAGCGTTGAAGCAGAATATGATTTATCCACATAGCTTTTTTAAAAAGCATACTGCATAATATAGTTGTGAATCAAGAAATCATAGATAAAACTGACAAAAAACAAGTAGCGACTATTCCCAACGGCCATCCCCCCTCTTCAAACGGCAGACGCCGATCACTCAAGGGTGTGTACGAGTATTACTTGGGGAAGAAAGAGGGGTTAGATGTTTGGATAGTAAACGGAAGTTTTATCCGCCGCAAAATTCTTTCCGAATTTCTTTTTGGCGGAAATGACCGTGTCTATAATTTTATTCCCGAAGGAGAGATTTGGCTTGATGGATCAATAAACGCGGTGGAGCTGGAATACACCACTCAACACGAACTTACGGAACGCAAACTCATGGCAGAAAAGGGTTTAAGTTACGATGAGGCGCACAAAATCGCAAGCACGGAAGAACAGCAGCAGCGGGAGAAAAACTACGCCTTGATTGAAGAAAAGGAAAAAGAAACTCCGCGAGTGCCGTTTTCTCTCGCGGAGTCCCGTAGATTATCCAGCGGCAGCCCTTGGGAGTAAGTACAATTCACGGTTGAAAACATTGAAAAAAATCGCCTCGGCACAATGCCGAGGCGATTGGGATTATTTTTGTTTTTCGTGTTGAGCGCAGAACATCTAAAACTTATCGATAGCCCCGAATGACAACCCTGCCAGTGCGATTCGGGGAAGAAATATAAAAAGTGCGACGGGCAAGAAAAGACCTGATTTCGCAAATCAGGCCCCGAGAGGAATCATTGT